>CAJUOS010000001.1 GCA_910588075.1 uncultured Erysipelotrichaceae bacterium
AACCAGATATCAATATCGATGTAAATGGAGATTATATAGCAGATAAGAATATAGTCAAAACATCTGATGATACTTCATTGATGATACCAATGGTTATTGGAGTTGTATCATTAGTAGCTATAATATGGTTAATTGGAAAGAATAAAAGAAAAAAATAAATATAACTTTTTATAAATTATCTGATTAATACATTGTTTTTCAATTTAAAGTGTGTTATAGTGTATATGTAATAAGTGATTTACACGAGAGGGGAAACCCTCTCGTTTATATTTGTTGATGGAGGAGTACAATGTTAGATAAAATCACAAATTTAATTCAACCTATATTAGATGAGCATGATGTATATTTAGATGATCTTGAATATGTACAAGAGAAAAAAGAATGGTATTTAAGAATTTTTATTGAAATGAATCAAGGACATTTAGATATGGATACATGTGTAGCTGTAAGTGAAGCGATTAGTAAAACATTAGATGATGCTGATATTATTACACATGAGTATTATTTAGAAGTGTCTTCACCAGGTGCTGAAAAACCTTTGAAAACTTTGGAAAAAGTGCAACAGTCTATTGGGGAATATGTTTATATTCGATTTAAAAGACCAACTAATGGAATGGATGAGGTTCAAGGGACTATTCTTAATGTAGAAGGTGATATGATTGAACTTCAATATATGATGAAAAATATTAAGAAAAAATGTACAATACAATATCAAGATATTGCATTGATTAGATTAGCTGTTCAGTTTTAAGGAGGATAATGAAAATGGCTAGTAAAAAATTTATTCAAGCTTTAGAATTATTAGAAGCAGAAAAGGGAATACAAAAAGAAGTTGTTTTAGATGCTTTAAAAGAAGCATTAGAAAAATCATATAAGAAAAATTATGCAGGTTCTGAATCTATTATTCGTGTAGAAATTAATGAAAAAACAGGAAAAATACGTTTATATGAAATTAAACATGTAGTAGATGATGTTAATGATGAAGACTATGAGTTGTCTTTAGAAGAAGCACAAATGATTAATCCTAAATATCAAGTTGGTGATGAAGTTGTTACTGAAGTTGATCCAGAAGTATTTGGACGTTTAGCTGCTATTCAAACAAAACAATTATTAAAACAAAAAATTAGAGAAGCTGAAAAAGAAACACTTTATAATGAATATGTTGATAAGAAAGACGATATTATTACAGGAATAGTAGATAGAGTTGAAGAACGTTTTGCTATTATTAATATAGGAAGAACTGGTGCTTTATTACCATTAAATCAACAAATTCCAGGTGAAAAGATTTATGAAGGACAACATCTTAAAGTTTATGTCAGTGATGTAGAAAGAAATACAAAAGGTACACATATTGGTGTTTCAAGAACAGAACCAGGTTTAGTTAAGAGATTATTTGAGATGGAAGTTCCAGAAATATTTGATGGAACAGTAGAAGTTAAATCAGTATCTCGTGAAGCTGGAGATAGAAGTAAGATTGCTGTTTATGCTTCTAAAGAAAATATTGATCCTATTGGAGCTTGTGTAGGTCCTAAGGGAAGCCGTGTGAGAAATGTTGTTAATGAATTGAATGGTGAAATGATTGATATTATTGAATGGAATGAAAATCCTGCTATCTTTATTTCTCATGCTTTATCTCCTTCAGAGGTTGTTTGTGTTGATGTCAATGAAAAAGAACATACTGCTCTTGTTATTGTTCCTGATAATCAATTATCTTTGGCTATTGGAAAAAGAGGACAAAATGCACGTTTGGCTGTTAGATTGACTGGTTGGAAAATTGATATTAAATCAGTAAGTGAAGCTAATGAAGAAGGTATTGTGTATGGACAAGATGCTGAATTTGAAAAACAATTTGAAGAAGAAATGATAAAGGATGAAGTTGTTAATAATACTGAAGAATTTGTTGATGAATTTATTGAAGAAGATGATATTTCTTTGGAAGATGAAACTTTTGATGAAAATGAAGATGAAGAAGTTAATGAAATTGAAACTGATATTGTAGAAGTAGAAGAGTCTATTGAAACAAATGAAATTCTTAACATAGAAGAAGTTGAAGAAGTTGATGAATCTGAAGATTATGTAGATGATTATGATCAATATGATGATGAAGATGATTATGAATATGAAGAATATGATTATGATCCTAAATATGATGAAGATATTGATTATGATGAATATGATAAATATTATGATGAAAAATAGAGGTGAATTCTAATGAGAAAAATACCTTTAAGAAAATGTGTTGCGACACAAGAACAGTTACCTAAAAAAGAATTAATAAGAGTTGTTAGAAATAAAGAGGGAGAAGTTTTTGTGGATTCTACAGGAAAAATGAATGGTAGAGGTGCTTATTTAAAGAGAAGTATAGAAGCTATTGAAATAGCTAAGAAAAAGGGTGTTTTAAAAAAATCTTTAAATGCTGATATTCCTGATTCTATTTATGAGGAGTTAAAAAATTATGTTCAATAAAGAAATATTTTCTTTATTGGGGTTATGTGCTCGAGCAAGAAAAGTGAGTACAGGAAGTATCCTTATTAATGACATTCGTATAGGAAAGGTTTATTTTGTTGTTATTGCTGATGATGCTAGTCTCAATGCAAAGAAGAAAATAACTGATAAATGTCATTATTATCATGTTGATTATATGATATGTGGTGATATTGATAGTATATCTCATGCAATTGGGAAAGAAAATCGTGTTGCATTAGGAATAACAGATAAAGGTTTTGCAAATAAAATCAAATCAAAATTAGGAGGTTGATATTTATGGCAAAAAAGAATAGTATTCAAAAGAAAAAAGGAAATCAAAAGAAAAAATTGATTTCAAACATTCCCAATAAACAAAAGAAAGAAGAGAAAAAAATTGGTGATGGTATTGTAGAATATGAAGATGGTATCACTGTTGATGAATTGTCTCAAAAGATTGGTCAAACACCAGCTAATATTATTAAGGTTTTATTTATGTTGGGAACAATGGTTACCATTAATTCATCATTGGATGATGAACAAGTTGAATTAATTTGTCTTGAATATGGTTACGAAGCTAAAAAGAAAATTGTTGTCAGTGAGATTAATTTTGAAGAAATTGAAATTGTTGATAATGAAGAAGATTTAGTAGATAGAGCTCCAGTTGTTACTATCATGGGGCATGTTGATCATGGTAAAACAACTTTATTAGACTATATTAGAAAATCAAAAGTTGTTGATGGAGAATTTGGTGGAATTACTCAACATATTGGTGCATATCAAGTTAAAATTAATGGAAAAAAAGTAACTTTTTTAGATACACCTGGTCATGAAGCATTTACAGCTATGCGTGCAAGAGGAGCACAAATTACTGATATTGTTATTATTGTTGTTGCTGCTGATGATGGTGTTATGCCTCAAACAAAAGAAGCGGTTGATCATGCTTTAGCAGCTGGTGTTCCAATTGTTGTTGCAGTTAATAAAATTGATAAAGATGGTGCTGATCCTGAACGTATTAAAGGAGAAATGAGTGAAATAGGTCTTATGCCTGAAGAATGGGGTGGAGACACTGTTTATTGTAATATTTCTGCTAAAAAAGGAATTGGTGTTGAAGAATTATTAGAAACATTAACCGTTGTTGCTGAGCTTGCAGATTTAAAAGCAAATCCAAAACGTTATGCATATGGAAGTGTTGTTGAGGGTAGACTAGATAAAGGTCGTGGACCAGTTGCAACTTTACTTGTTCAAAATGGAACTTTAAGAACAGGTGATCCTATTGTTGTTGGAACTGCATTTGGACGTGTACGTCAAATGGTTGATGATAATGGTAGAGATTTAAAAGAAGCTGCTCCTTCTACTCCAGTTGAAATTACAGGATTAAATGAAGTCCCTGTTGCTGGTGATAAATTTATGGCATTTGAAACAGAAAAAATGGCACGACATGTTGGTGAAGAACGTCAAAAAGTAAAACAAGAGCAAAATAGAGGAACAACTTCAGCAATGAGTTTAGATGATTTGTTTGCTCAAATTAAAGAAGGTCAAGTTGCTGATTTAAATATTATTGTTAAAGCAGATGTTAATGGAACTTCTGAAGCTGTTAAAGGTGCATTAGAGAAGATTGATATTGATGGTGCAAGAGTTAATGTTATTCGCTCAACAGTTGGTGCTATTAGTGAATCAGATGTTTTATTAGCAAGTGCATCTCGTGCTATTATTTATGGATTTAATGTGCGTCCTGATGCTAATGTTAGACGTAAAGCAGAAGAAGAAGGCGTTGAAATTAGATTGCATAATATTATTTATAAAATGGTAGAAGAAATTGAAGCTGCTATGAAAGGTATGCTTGCTCCTGAATTAGAAGAAGTGATTACTGGTCAAGCTGAAATTAGACAAGTCATTAAAGTTTCTAAAGTTGGCAATATAGCAGGATCTTATGTAACAGATGGATATATTCGTAGAGATTGTGGTATTCGTTTAATCAGAGATGGTGTTGTTATTTATGAAGGTAAACTTGCATCTTTAAAACGTTTTAAAGATGATGCTAAGGAAGTTTCCACAGGTTATGAATGTGGTATGACAATTGAAAATTATAATGATATTAAAGAAGGAGATATCATTGAAGGTTATATCATGGAAGAAGTAGAAAGAAAGTAGGAGTTGATTTTTGTGGTTATGAAAAAAGAAAAAATGGATAATATTATTCAGCGTGAACTTTCTGACATTTTAAGAACAGAAGTTAAAAATCCACAAATTGGTTTTTGTACAATTACTGAAGTTGATGTTACAAATGATTTATCTATTGCAAAAGTTTATATTTCTTTTCTTAATAAAAATGTGAAAAAGAGTATGACAGCATTAGATCATTCAAAAGGATATATACGTTCTCTTCTTGCTAAGAGATTAACAATTCGTAAATGTCCAGAATTACAATTTATATTGGATACTTCATTAGAATATGGAAATAAGATTGAAAATATAATTAAAGATTTGAATAAAGATGAAAACTTGTGATTATGTGAACACAAGTTTTTTATTTTCAATAAGATATAAGTAAAATATTTTATTTTGTTTAAAGATAGTGGTATAATAAAAAAAGGAGGTTATCAAAATGAAAAAATGTATTATAAACGGGAAAATAATTCTACATGATGAAATTGTAGAAAAAAATGTATTTATTGATGGAGAAAAAATTATAGAAATAAGTGATAAAGTTCCAAGTGATGAAGAGATTATTGATGCTCATGGTCTTTATGTTTCTCCTGGTTTTGTAGATGTTCATACACATGGACGTGGAGGAAGTGATACAATGTATCCTACTTTTGATGATTTAAACACAATTTCTAAAGCGACTTTAAAGACAGGAGTTACATCTTTTTTACCAACTACTATGACTATGCCAGTTGAAGATATTAAAAAGGCTATTGAAAATGTTTCAATGAATAAAGATAAAGTAGAAGGAGCACAAATTTTAGGTGTTCATTTAGAAGGTCCTTTCTTTAATAAAAAGTATAAAGGTGCTCAACCTGAAGAATGTATGATATTACCAACTATTGATAATTATTTATCATTTGTAGGTAATCATCAAGAAATTGTAAGAAAAATCTCTATTGCTCCTGAATTGGAACATTCTATTGATTTTATAAAGTATCTACAAGATAAAAGAACAGTTGTATCTTTAGGACATACAAATGCAACTTATGAAGAAGCACAACTTGCTATTGATGCTGGAGCTACTTCTGGAACACATACATATAATGCAATGACTCCACTTACACATAGAGCACCAGGAGTTGTTGGTGCAGTTATGATTAATGATAGTGTTTATGCTGAATTAATTTTAGATGGTGTTCATGTTAATTATGCTGCAGCAAAAGCTTTATTGTGTGCAAAAGGGAAAGAAAAAGTAATTTTAATTACTGATTCATTAGAAGCAGCAGGTCTTGAAAATGGTAAATATCTTTTAGGAAATCAAGATGTTTATGTAAAAGATGGAGAAGCACGTTTGATTGATGGAACATTAGCTGGAAGTATTGTTTCTATGAATGTAGCTGTAAGAAATGCATATCAACATTTGGGATTAAAATTAAATGAAGCAGTGAATTTAGCTAGTTATAACCCAGCAAGAAGTTTAGATGAAGATTTATTAGGTGAAATAAAAGAAGGTAATTATGCAGACATTATTTTCTTTGATGAAAATATAGATATTCAAAAAATAATGATAAAAGGGAACTTACGATAGGAGATTTATATGGTTTTATTAAAAAATGATTTTTTAGAGATAGAGTTGAATCCTAAAGGTGCAGAGATTATTAAAATAATTGGTCAAAAAGATGGTCTTAATTATATGTGGAAAAGAGATCCTGAATTATGGGCAAGCAGTGCTCCTATTCTATTTCCAATTGTTGGAGCTTTACAAAATAATGAATGTCGTATTGAAAATAAAGTGTATTCAATGACTCAACATGGATTTTCTAGACATAATGTTTATGAAACTCATTGCATTAATGAGCATTGTGTTGAATTTGAATTAACATCTAATGATGAAATTTTTAAACAATATCCTTATTTATTTGACTTGAAGGTTATTTATACATTGAATAATAATCAATTAGAATGTTTGTGTAAAGTAAAAAATATAGATCAAAAAAAGATATATTTCCAAATTGGGGGACATCCAGCATTTGCGTGTCCATTGATGGAAAATGAATCAAGTAATGATTATTATATTGAATTTGAAAAAAATGAGTCATTAGAACAAAAAATTATAGATGTGGAACATAGAGGAATGTCTCATGATACAACATTACTTTTTGATAATGAAAAAAGATTTTTTGTAAGACAAGCATTATTTAATAATGATGCTATTGTAGTTAAGAATATGAAATCAAATTATGTAACATTAAAATCTTTGAATCATGATAAGTCATTACGTTTTTATATGGAAAATTTTAATCATTTAGGTTTATGGACAAGTAAGCATGTGGGTGGACTTTTAGCTATTGAACCTTGGGTAGGACACAGTGATTATGTTGATTTTAAAGGTGAATTTAAAGATAAAGAAGGTATTGTCTCTTTAGATATTAATGAAGAATTTATTTGTAAATTTATTATTGAAATTAACCAATAATGACAAAATATGCTTTTAGCTTATGTTAAAATAAAAGCATGAAGATTAAAATAATTGAAAAAACACATGAATTAGATTTACAAGATGCACTGAATGATTTTATAGAAACAGATGATCCTGATATTAAAGAAATGTATTATTCAGTTGCAATGACTTCACATAATGGCAATTTAGAATATAGTTTTAGTTGTATGATAGTATATTCAGCATGATAATTTGCCATAATAGTATATGGAGGTGAAAGTTATCATGGCTAAAGATGTAAAATGTAGTGTTGATTCTTGTAAGTATAATTGTGATGGATGTTGTGAAGCTAGTTGTATCAAAGTAGGAAATTGTCATTGTAAAAAAGCAAAAGATGTTGCTGAAACTGCATGTGATACATTTGAATTAAAATAAAGGCTATTATAGCCTTTTTTCATTATTTAAAGCATGTTATAATAATGTGGGTGATGATATGAAAAAAAATATATTCATATGTTTCATATGCTTACTTTTTTGTGGATGTACTACTCGTTTAACAAAAGAGGAGAAACAGTTTTTTATATATGATGATATGAAGGAGAAATTAGTGAATCAAATACAATTTGATGAAACTATGGATTGTCAAGTTTCTCTTGTCTATAACAAATTAAATGATGGTTATAGATATGATATAATTATATATCAACCTTTAAAAGACATGTATTACATAAATGCTATGTGTTATGCTGAAGAAAGCTTAAATCAAATGTGTCCCAATATTGGTATATTTGATGATGAAAATTATCATTTAAAGAAAGATTATGTTAATAAAAAAGAAGGATTTTATAAAGGAATACAATTATCAGGAATTGTTAAAATGAAAAGAAAAATTAAATTATATATAAGTTATTATACTGATATAAAAAGAACAAAGAAAATAGAAAAATATATTGAGGTTTTAGAAAATGAGATTAGATAAATTATTAGCTCATTGTGGTTTTGGCACAAGAAAAGAAGTAAAAGAGCTTATTAAAAAAGGATATGTAAGTGTTAATGAAAAAATAGTTAAAAAAGATAAAACACAAATTCATCCAAATTGTGATAAGATAAAAGTGAATGATGAAGAGGTTATTTATGAAGAATTTGTTTATTATATGTTAAATAAACCATCTGGATATGTAAGTGCTACTGAAGATTCATTATATCCAACAGTTGTTGAACTTATTGATGATTATTATCGTACAGATCTTTTTCCAGTAGGAAGATTAGATATTGATACAGAAGGGTTACTTATACTTACAAATGATGGTATTTTGGCTCATCAACTTCTTTCGCCTAAATATCATTGTCCAAAAAAATATTATGTAAGAGTTAAAGGTATTGTCAATGAAAAAGATATTGAAAGTTTTTATAATGGTATTGTTATAGATAATACTTATCAATGTCAAAGTGCTTATTTAAAAATACTATCTTTTGATAAAGAGAATAGTGAAGTTGAGGTTATTATATATGAAGGAAAGTTTCATCAAATTAAAAAGATGTTTAAAGCTATTGGGAAAGAAGTTATATATTTGAAGAGAATTTGTATGAAAAACTTAGAACTTGACGAAAATTTAAAGTTAGGGGAATATAGACGCTTAACTATTGAAGAATTAGATAGATTAAAAGATAAATCTGTGCTACAATAAGAGAAAATATTAGGAGGAGTATATGCGTTTAAGAAATAATCCTAAAGCAAATGAAATTTTAGAAAATCACAAAGATATTGTTGTATTAAATACAAAAGAATATAAGGGTCATTGGAAAGATGTTTTTCAAAATGATAATCCTATATATATTGAAATTGGTATGGGGAAAGGTGATTTTATTATTGAAAATGCTAAGAAGTATTCTCATATTAATTTTATAGGTATAGAAAAATTTCCAAGTGTTTTAGTGGGAGCTATTAAGAAAATAGATGATGATCATCTTTCTTTGCCAAATCTTAAGTTTATGAAAGAAGATGCAATTTTTTTAAATGATGTTTTTGAAATTAATGAAATTGATCGTATATATTTAAATTTTAGTGATCCTTGGCCAAAGAAAAAACATGCAAAAAGAAGATTAACATCTCATACTTTTTTACCAATATATCAAAAAATATTAAAAAATGATGGAAAGTTAATTCTTAAAACAGATAATCGTATATTATTTGAATTTTCATTGATTTCTTTCCAACAGTTTCATATGAATTTTCAAGATATTTGTTTAGATCTTCATCATAGCGAAGGATATGATGATAATATTCAAACAGAATATGAAAGAAAATTTTCACCGTATGGACCTATATATAGAATAGAAACAACTTTTAAAGGAGAATAAAAAAATGGGAAATTTAATTGAAATTAAAAATTTAGAAGATTATAAAAAGGCAATTCAGCAACGTAGTATATTAGTTTTTTCTACAACATGGTGTCCTGATTGTCATTTTTTAAAAACATTTATTCAACAATTGGTTGAAAATAATCCTCAATGGACATTTTATTATATTGATAGAGATCAAATGGTTGATTTATGTATTGAGTTAGAAATTATGGGAATTCCTTCTTTTATTGCTTACCATGAAGGAAAAGAATTATCACGTTTAGTAAATAAATTAAGAAAAACTCAAGAAGAAATTCAAGCTTTTATTGATTCTATTGATGAGTAAACAATTTATATATTTTTGTAATTAAGATATTATTGGATAGGAGGAATAAATATGTTTAAGAAGTTTTTTATAAAAGATGAAGAAGACGAAGAGATGTTTGAAACTGTTGATCCTGTATTGGAACAACGACGTAAAGAAAAATTCAGTGCACCTCTTATTTATAATGATGATGTAGAAGAAGAAAAAAAGAAGGAAGAAGTTAAAAAGAAAGAACCTGTTAAAAAAACACAACCTGTTGAAACAACATATCGTATGAGTGAAATTATTTCTCCTATGTCAGGAATAAAACAAACTTTTGAAACTGAAGTTAAAGTCAAAAAACCTAAAAAGAAAAAAATAAAAAAAGAAAATGATGAATTAATTCCTATTATTAGTCCTTTTTATGGACCATCAGAAAATATGAAAGATGAAGAACAAAAATTAGAAGAAAAGAAAGTTCAATTAGAAATAGAAGAACCTAGTGTTGAAAAAAATTTAAGAGATATTGCTGATATTGTAAAAGAAGAACAAGATCAATTAAAGATTATTGAAGAACGAACTGGTGAATTTAAGTTAGATTTTCATAGTGTTAATGAGGATTCTTTTATAGATGAAATTGATGATTCTATGAGTTTAGATGAATTAATGAGTTTATATGAGAAAAAATTTAAAGATTAATGCGAGGAATAGGTGTTGACATTGTTGATCTTGAACGTTTAGATATTCATAAAATTCATTTTATTAAAAGAATATTATCTGAAAAAGAATATGAAATCTTTTTAGAAATAAAATCTGAACAGAGAAAATTAGAGTTTTTGGGTGGACGCTATGCTGCTAAAGAAGCATATATGAAGGCTAGGCATAAGGGATTGGGAGAAATAGATTTTCATGATATTGAAGTTTTAAACTTCCCCAATGGTTGTCCTTATCTTAATGATGAATCTGCTCATATTTCTATTTCTCATGAAAAAAAGTATGCAATTGCATTTGTTATTATTGAAGAGTGAAAAAATATTTCACTTTTTTTCTTTTTCAATTTTAAAAAATTGGATAAAAAAAGCATACAATTTTCCCTTATTAAAGAAAAATATTATATAAGTATTTCCCAATTTTATGAAAAAAGTATATTTATATTCCTTTTTTTATATTTTTGATGATTTTTGTCAAGTCTATTTATATCATTTATACTTATTTATGAAAGGAGGAGGGAGTATGTTTAATGAAGTTATTCTTATAGGGAAATTAGTAGATAAGCCTTTTTTAAGAGAAACTCAACAAGGAGTGAAACTAGCAACAATTGTTTTACAAATTGAAAGACCTTATCGAAATAATTTAGGAATTCGTGAAAATGATTATGTTAATTGTATTTTATGGAAAAGTATGGCTAGTCAAGTCACAGATTGTTGTGAAATTGGAAGTTTTTTAGGTGTAAAAGGTCGATTACAATCAAGAACTTATGAAAACTCTGATAATCAAAGTGTAAGTTCAATGGAAGTTAAGGTCGAACATGTAGAGATTTTGGATAAATATTTTTTTAAAAAGTAGTGATTTCACTACTTTTTTATTTCTTTTTTTGAATGAATTGTGTAAAATAAGAGAAGTGAAAAGAAAGGGGTTATATAAATATGAATATAGAACAATCTCATATAAGAAATTTTTCTATTATTGCTCATATTGATCATGGCAAATCAACTTTAGCAGATAGAATCTTGCAATTAACAGGAGCAGTCAGTGATCGTGAAATGAAAGAGCAACTCCTTGATAGCATGGATTTAGAAAGAGAACGTGGTATAACAATTAAATTAAATAGTGTTCAATTAAAATATACTGCTAAAAATGGAGAAACTTATTTATTACATCTTATTGATACACCTGGTCATGTTGATTTTACATATGAAGTTTCTCGTTCTTTAGCTGCTTGTGAAGGAGCAGTTCTTGTTGTAGATGCTGCTCAAGGTGTAGAAGCTCAAACATTAGCAAATGTTTTTTTAGCATTAGATAATGATTTAGAAATCTTACCAGTCATTAATAAAATAGATTTACCTAGCGCAGATCCACAAAGAGTTATTCATGAAATTGAAGATATTATTGGACTTCCTGCTGATGAATCTCCTCTTATTTCAGCTAAAACAGGATTAAATATCGAAGATGTTTTAGAAGATATTGTTAAAAATGTTCCTGCGCCTAAAGGGAATATTCACAATCCAACACAGGCTTTAATATTTGATTCATTTTATGATAGTTATCGTGGTGTCATTGTTTATGTTTGTTTAAAAGAAGGACAAATTCAAGTTGGCGATCAAATAAAATTTATGGCAAGTGGTGCAACATATGAAGTTGTTGAACTTGGTGTTCGTACTCCTAAAGAAGTCAAAAAAGAAAAATTAGTTACTGGAGAAGTAGGGTGGATTGCCGCTTCCATTAAATCTATTCAAGATGTTCATGTTGGTGATACTATAACGACATTATCACATGAAGCAACAGAACAATTACCAGGATATAGACAATTAAACCCAATGGTCTATTGTGGTTTATATCCTGTTGATAATGCACGATATAAAGATTTAAGAGAAGCATTAGAAAAAATGAAATTGAGTGATTCTTCATTGATTTTTGAACCTGAGACATCACAAGCACTAGGATTTGGATTTAGATGTGGTTTTTTAGGACTATTACATATGGATGTTATTGAAGAACGTTTAGAAAGAGAATTTGATTTAGAATTAATTGCAACTGCTCCATCAGTTGTTTATCATTGTTATCTTACAGATGGGACAATGGTAGAGATTGATAATCCTGCATCATTACCTACACCTCAACATATTGACCATATAGAAGAACCATATGTGAGAGCATCTATCATGACACCTAATGAATATGTTGGTCCAATAATGGAATTATGTCAAACCAAAAGAGGAGAATATGATGATATTGAATATATTGATGATTTACGCCGTAATGTGATTTATTCTATACCATTAAGTGAAATTGTATATGATTTTTTTGATAAATTAAAATCATGTACAAAAGGATATGCATCATTTGATTATGAATTGATTGGATATAGAACAAGCAAATTAACAAGAATGGATATTTTATTAAATGGAGATGTTGTTGATGCACTTTCTACAATTGTTCATAAAGATTTTGCATATAATAGAGGAAGAATTATTTGTGATAAATTAAAAGAAATTATTCCTAAACAAATGTTTGAAGTTCCTATTCAAGCTGCTATTCAAGGAAAAGTTATTGCTAGAACAAACATTAAAGCAATGCGTAAAAACGTTTTAGCAAAATGTTATGGTGGAGATATTTCACGTAAAAAGAAACTTTTAGAAAAACAAAAAGAAGGGAAAAAACGTATGAAAGCTGTTGGAAGTGTAGAAATTCCTCAAGAAGCTTTTATGGCTATTCTTTCTGTTGATGATGATTAAGAGAATTTTGTGAAATTCTCTTTTTCTTTTGGGTTGATTTACTTTCTATATTGTTTATAATATAATAAGTCAAGGAGGTGCAATAAAATTGAAAGCTTTTTTCAAAAAAAATCAAATCAGATTTGATGGTACAAAAGAAATTGAAACAAAAATTAAAAATCAAACTGACAATGTCATCTCAAGACGTTTTAAAATTTTAATAGTTTCTGTTATAGTATTTGGTCTCATTATTTTAATAAGACTTTTTATGACGCAAATAAAGCAGGAAGAGTACTATAAGACAAAACTTGCTCAATATAATACCGATGTTTTTACTGCTGATACTTTTAGAGGTAATATTTATGATCGAAATTTAAAACGTTTAGCTTATAATAAAAATGTAAATTGTGCAACATACTATGCTGTCAAAGGAATAAAAAAAGAAGAAATAGATGTCATGATTCATTTTTTAATAGATAATATTAAAATTGATATTTCAAAAGTGAGTCAAAGGGATAAAAAAGATTATTTAATTATGAAAGATCCAGATTTTACAGATTCGCTTGTTTCTAATGAAGAAAGAAAGAGATATGCAGATGATGAAAATAGTGATGATATTATCTATGAATTAAAATTAAATAGAATTACTGATAAAATATTGTCTGATAAATTATCTGATTTTGATATTAAGTATTATAAACTTTATTATACGATTACAAATTGTAATGTTGGTTCAACAGTTTTAATTGAAGGGTTGTCAATTAAAGAAGCAAGTCTTATTGGTGAAAATTCTTCGTTGTTACGTGGTATAAGAGTTACTAATGATTGGCAAAGAGATTATGATTTTGATGATCATTTCAAAGATGTTTTAGGAAGAGTAACAACGAAAAAACAGGGGTTACCTGCAAACTTAAAAGATAAATTATTGGCTTTGGATTATAATAATGATTCTCGTGTTGGTGTAAGTGGAATAGAGGCAGAATATGAAACACTTTTAACTGGTGATGATGCAACATATAAAGTTGAATATGATGTTAATGGAAATCCAAATGTTTCAATTGTTTCTGATGGTTCACAAGGACAAAATTTACGTTTAACCATAGATTGGGATTTACAAAAAGCTCTAAGTGATGCGATTGAACAAGAATTGAAATCTCATACTGGTTATGCAAATCGTTTTAATAATCATATATTTGTGACTCTTATGGATCCTAATAATGGTGATATAATTGCTATGGCTGGAAAAAGAAGAGGAAGTGATGGAAAAATTTATGATTATGCTTCTGGAAATTATTTATACGCAATGGAAATGGGTTCTACTGTTAAAGGTGGTACTATTTATATGGCATTTAAAAATAATGTTATTAAAAAAGGAACTGTTTATCATGATGCTCCAATCAAAATAGCAGGAACACCAAGAAAAAAATCATGGAAAAATTTAGGAAATGTGAATGAAATTCAAGCGTTAGCTCAATCTTCCAATGTTTATATGTTCCAGATAGCTATGAAACTTGGTGGTGGGAAATATGAATATGATAAACCATTGAGTATTGATATGGGAGCATTTGATGTATTAAGAGAAGCATATGGAGAATTAGGATTAGGTGTACGTACTGGGTTAGATGTTCCTAATGAAGAATTAGGTTATCGTGGCGATAATCCAAGTGGTGGTAATTTACTTGACTTTGCTATTGGTCAATATGATAGTTATACAACAATTCAATTGGCTCAATATGTTTCTACGATTGCTAATGGAGGAAAAAGAATTCAACCTCATCTTTTCTTAGAATCTTTTACTGAAGATGAAGATAATAATTATATTTCCCTTTATCAACATAAAATAAAGATATTAGATGATGTTTCATATTATCAAACAGCATTTGAACAAATTCAAAAAGGTTTTAGAGAATGTATTTTAACTGGAACTGGTAGAACAGTTAATGGTTCATATCAACCAGCTGGTAAAACAGGAACTGCTCAAAGAATTGATTATGCAACAAATAAAGATTATCCTAACCATTTGTTTGTTGGATATGCACCATATGATAAGCCTGTTATATCTGTAGCATGTGCAACAGAAAGGCAAGCAAGTGATAGTGGAGAATCTTGTAAACCATTAGCAAAAAAAGCATTTCAGAAATACTTTGAAAAATATGGTGTAAAAAGTGATTAAAAATTGTAGCATTTTTAATCACTTTATGCTATGATAGTATGGCGAAGTTATGATGGAGGTGTAAAAAATGAGAGAAAACATCATTTTAAAATGTACTGAATGTGGTGAAGAAAACTATATTAATACTAAAAATAAAAGAAATCATCCAGAAAGAATGGAAGTAAAAAAATACTGTTCTAGATGTAATAAAAAAACAACTCATAAAGAAAAAAAATAAGCCTTTTATGGCTTTTTTCTTTTATATCTAATAAAGGAGATTTTATATGTTAAAAAAATTGATTGTTGGAAAAATGCAAACAAATTGTTATATTTTATATAATGAAGATTGTCAATGTATTGTCATTGATCCAGGTAGTCAAGGTCAAAAAATTGCTAAATATATTGATGAACATGAATTAAAACTATTAGCTATTCTTTTGACTCATGGACATTTTGATCATGTGGGTGCTGTGGATTATTTATATCAAAAATATCATTGTCCTATTTATACACATCAAGAGACATTACCTCTTTTAAATCAACCAAAACTGAACTTATCTTTTTTTGAAACTCCTTTTATTGTTGAAGCACCAGTCAAAATTATAGATACACAGTTTCAAATTGGTCCATTTCAATTGATATGGATGTTATTAGAAGGACATTGTCAAGGAAGCAGTATGATTTACTATCCTGATGAAGATATGATATTTAGTGGTGATGTTTTATTTAAAGGTTCTATAGGAAGGTATGATTTTCCTACATCTTCACATCATGAAACAAAAAAAAGTTTAGAGATTATTAAACATTTAAACTTTGATGCAAGAATATTACCTGGACACGGAGAAGAAACAACACTTGCATATGAAAAAAATTTTAATCCTTACTTAAAGTCATAAATTGATGACTTTTTTTATTTTATTGAAGAAAAATAGAAATAAAATTGGAATATATAAGTAGGAGGGTTGTTATTTATGGAAGAACTATTTGATAAAATTTTTAATAGAGCTATACAAAAGCATACAACAGATATACATATGATTCTGAGAGAAAAACTTATCATTCATTTTCGTGTTTTAGGAGAATTAATTGATTATGATAATATAGAATATGATTGTGGTAGTAAACTTTTAAATTATTTAAAATATAAGGCCTCTATCAATACAAATTATAGATTATTGCCACAAACTGGTCAATTTGTTCTTTCCTACATGAATAAAGATTTTTATTTAAGAGTCTCATTTTTGCCATCTACTGATTTTGAAAGTATTGTTATCCGTATTCTTAATAATCATGCTCCATTGACTATCAATCAACTTATATATATATCTGAAATTTCTTCTTTTCTTCATCAAATTCCATATTTTTCATCAGGACTTATTCTTATTAGTGGTGCTACTGGTTCAGGAAAGTCTACAACCCTCTATACTATTATTGATGAAATTATAAGGACACAGAATAAAAACATTATAACAATAGAAGATCCAATAGAAATAAGAAAAGAAAAATGTATTCAAATTGAATTGAATGATAAATTGGGCATTACATATAAAGATACTCTTAAACAAATTTTAAGACATGATCCTGATGTTATTATGATAGGAGAAATTAGGGATAGTGAAACAGCTCAGATTGCTTTAACCTGTGCATTAACAGGTCATCTTGTATTAACAACTATACATGCAAGCAATGCTTTTTTAGCACTAAAAAGATTAGAAAATTTAGGTATTTCAAAATTAGATATAGAAGATGTTGTTATTGCTTCACTTTCACAAAAAATAAAATATGATTATCAAAATAGAGAAGTTATTATATTAGCTGAATTGATGAAAAAGAAACATATTATTCAATATTCAAAAAGCCAAAGTTTTCAATATCATACATTTATTGATAATGCTAAAGAACTTATTCAAGTTAAAGATTACAATCCAAATTTATTTGAGGAAATAAATAATGGATAAAAATATTTTATTTTTAGAAAATTTTTATACTTTATTAAATGCAGGTTATAGTGTGGAAGAAAGTTTGGAGTTATGCCAAAATATTTTAAATATTCCTATTATTCATCAATTAACTCATCGTTTAAGAGAAGGAGAGAATATTTATTTGTGTCTTTTAGAGGCATCTCTTCCTAAAATATTTAAAGAATATTTTTCTTTTTATCAAACAAAAAATTGTTTATCTGAAGCTATTGAAAAAAGTTTAAGAATATATAAAACAAAGGAAAGTTTTCAAAATCAATTAAAATCTAAAATGACTTATCCATGTATACTTTTATTTTTTCTTTTCTTTTTCTCAGTTTTTGTTGTTATGATTTTATTACCTAATGTTAATAATTTATTTCAATCCTTTGACATTAAAAAAAGCATTTTGATTGAAATTTTATTGATTGGTTTTCAGTTTTTTCCATTTTTTATAATGATAGTATTTATTGTTTTTATTTTTTTAGTTGTTAGGTTATTATATGGATTAAAACATAAGAAATTTAAAATCATTGAGCAATATTTAAAGCTTCCAATAATGAAAACAATATTACAAAAATATTTTTCATTAAAATTTGCTGTCTATTATCATGAGTTAGCACTAGAGGATATGGATAGTGCTATGATTATCAAAGTTTTAAATCAACAAATGAATGAAAGTGATATTAAAATTGTTTTATATGAAATGAATAATCGTATATTAGATGGAGAAGCTATTGAACAATTATTAGAAGACTTTGAATATTTAGATCATTTATTTATTGTATTTTTTAAGATGTATATAAGTAATCCACAAAAGCATCATTCTATAGAACAATATATTCAATTAACTTATAAAGAAATTGATTATTGGATATCTCAATTTATGAAATATTTTATTCCATGTATTTATACTTTTGTAGCATTGTTTGTTATTACAATTTATATAACTATCATAATTCCTATGATGAATGTTATTTCAGAAGTTTAAGAAAGGAGAATTTTTATGAATAAAAAAGGTTTTACTTTAATTGAAATGGTCTTTTGTATAAGTGTGATATTAGTTATTTTGTTACTTGTTATACCAAATGTAACAAGTAAGAATAGTGTTGTTAAAGATAAAGGATGCGAAGCACAAATAGAGGTTGTTAACTCACAAATACTTTTATATGAAATAGAAAATGGAAAACTTCCAACAAATATATCAGCTTTAACTAAAGGAAATCATCCTTATTTAACCCAAAAACAAAGAACATGTCCTAATGGAAAAAAGATTTCAATTAAAGATGGTCAAGCTTATGTTAAAGAATGATGGATTTACAATGATTGAAACTTTATTTGTATTGTTTGTTATTTGTATATTATCTTGTTTAACTATACGATTACATATACCTTCTCAAAATGATGATATTATGATTGAAAATTTATCTCAATTATTAAATCAAGCTAAAATGAATGCAATGATATATAAGGAAAAAACATATATTTCTTTTCAAAAAAGAAAATTATTTATTCAATCTATTCATTTCAATAAAGAATATTTTTTACCCAAAGATCTATCTTTTGAATCACATGAAATGAGTTACAATGAATATGGTAATATTAACAAGGCCAAAAAAATTCATCTCTATTCCAAACAAAGAACTTATTCTTTTGTTTTTCAAATAGGAAGTGGAAGTTATTATGTTCAATAATAAAGGTTCAACACTCATTGAAAGTTTATTTGCATTTCAAATATATATTTCTATTGTTGTTTTATTTGTCGTACTATTAACTCAATTATATGATGGAGAAAACAGATTAAAAAGACAATATATTTCCATACAAAATCAGGAGGAGAAAATATTATATCAAGAAAATTTTATAGATATAATCAAAATGGTTTTACATTAATTGAAGTGCTATTTTCACTTTCTATTACTTTGTTAATTACTCTTAGTTTGACACCTATATATCAATTGTTTTCTCATTCAAAAAATATAACAAAATTTGATGAAGATATTTATATTGCTGCTAAACAAGTTAGTCAATATCTTTTAGGAAGTTACTATATTGATTTAGAAGATGGATATCATTATCTTTCTTTTGAACAAAAAGAAACATATTTGATATTTGATAAACATCGTCTTGTGAAAAAAGATGGTTATGAAATTATTTTAAATAATATTGATTCATTAAAGTTTGAAATAAAAGAAGCAATGGTTTATATGAAGTTGAGAAGAAAGGAGAGACATTATTATTTCTTAATTGGATATGCAAGAGAACAGGAAAATAATGAAATTATTGAATAATCGAGGTTCAATTTTACAAATTGTTTTAGTCATATTCTTAACAGCATTATTTATAATATCGACTTGTAGTTTGATAATGATTTCTAAAATTTATTCTTATAAAAATATTGATATTTTAATGAAACAAAAAAATTTAGAAATTATGTTAACAAGGTTTTATATAGATTCAATGAAAAATGATATTTTATTAAGTGATTCTATTGATACAGATAATTATAGTATTTCTTATACAGTTGATGATATGGGAAATATTTCAATTATTACAACTGATGTTCATATTGATGATTATCAATATCAATACATTTTACAAATTGAAAATACTTCTTTGAAAGTTAAAAAAATAGAATATTTGGAGGGATAGAATGTTATATTTATGTATTATATGTTTTATCATATCATTTATTATGATGACATTGAAAAATATTAATATTGTGAAAAGTAAAAAAGTTCATACATTATTTGAATATCTTTCATATTTTTTTATGATGATAACGATTATATATGTTTTATTGTGTTAAAAGATTAATCATCTAAGTGTTTTTAATTTTACATAACGATAGAAATTTGTTATAATGCTAAAGGAAATATGACAAAGGAGAGATGAAACTATGATTAGTGTTGGTGATTTAAGACCAGGAATGACTTTTCAATACGAAGGAAATTTATATGTTGTATTAGAATATTCTCATAATAAAACAGCAAGAGCTGCTGCTAATATCAAAGTAAAAATGAAAAATATGAGAACTGGATCTACAACTGAAGTTACTTTTGGCAATAGTGAAAAAGTTGCAAGAGCACATGTTGAAAAAAGAAAAATGCAATATCTATATGATTCAGGAGATATGCTAGTCTTTATGGATAATGAAACTTATGATCAAATTGAAATCCCTAGTGATCGTTTACAATGGGAACTTCATTTTTTAAAACCTTCTGATGAAGTTGAAGTTACAAGTTTTGAAAATGAAGTATTAGGTGTTCAATTACCTGTCAATGTTGCTTTTACAGTTACAGAAACTGAACCAGCAGTAAAAGGTGATACTGCAACAGGGGCAACTAAAAATGCAACAATTGAAACTGGTTTCCAAATTAAAGTACCTTTATTTATTAATGAAGGTGAAAAAGTGATTGTTAATACCCAAGATGGAAAATATCAAGGAAGAGCATAAGCTCTTTTTTTCATATTCTCTATATTTTTTCATATAATGTAAAAGAAAAAGGAGATAGAGTGATATGAATAAACAAGCGTTTACTTTTTTGACTTTATTTAGTCTTATTTTAGTTTTATCAGTTTACTATATTATGTTACCACCAACAACCCAAGAAGAAACAGTTACCCAAACTCAAACGACTATTCAACAATTACAAAAACAACTTGATAAAAAAAGAGAAGATATTATATCTAAAAATAATCAAATTATTGCAAAAGAATCAAGTACATCAGATTCTATTAATGAAGCACTAGAAACAATTAGTGAAACTAAAAATAGAAGTGATAAAGAAAGAAATATTGTTGATAAAATCAAAGAATTGGGTTATCAGGAAGTTTATGTTGAAATTGATAATGAAACTGTTAAAATTACCATTTTGAAAAAAGATGCAACACAATCTGATGCTTCAAAGATTATTAAGGAAGTATTAAATTTATTAGGCGAAGAATATCAGGTAGAAGTAAAATTTATTAGTGAATAAACTTGTAATTTAAGTGCTTTTTATATACAATAGAGTATAGAAAAGAGGTATGATTATGGCACATAATGAATATTATATATTTAATCAAAAGTCTGTAAATGGACAAATTATGATGAGTGTTCAAGTTTTTGATGAAATTACTAAAAAAACTGTTAGCGAAATTAAAAATGTTTCTTTAGATACATCTAAGGGAATTCAAATTCCTGGAACAAAAGCTGTTGTGGCTTGTTCTATTAAAGAAAATGAAGTTTATATTAACATTCATGTTCGTATTAAATATGGAATAAATATTGCTAAAACGACAAAAGAAATTCAAGAAAAAATTGCTACAGCAGTTAAACAAATGACTGGTGTTGATGTTAAACACATTGATATACAAGTAGATAATATTGATTTTGAATAGAGGGAGTAAGAAAGACGTTTTCTTACTCTTCTTTTGTTTATTTTTTATATAATTTATGTTAAAATATCTTTAATTTATGGAAGTGTGGAGGCATTTTATTTATGGAAAAAACACGTAGACAAATTGCAAGAGAAAAAGCTATTATTGGAGTTTATCAAAATATACTTGTTAATAGTTCTTTTGATGAAATTTTGCTATTTTTAAATGAAGATAAGACTTTAAGAGAAAGTGAAGAATCAATGTCATTTAGTCATTGGTTAATAGAAACAACATTAAAGAATAAAGAATCATATGAAAAACTTTTAAATAAATTTCTAAAAAAAGGATGGACTTTTGACCGTTTAGGAGTCATGGAAAGAGCAATTCTTCTTATTGCTACTTGTGAATTATTAGAGTCTGACTTACCAAAAAAAATTATTATTAATGAAGCTGTTATCAATGCAAAAGAATTTTGTGATGATGATTCTTATAAATTTATTAATGGAGTTTTGAGCCAAGTTATCTAATGGAAAAAAAATATATAAGTGTTTTTGCATTAAATAAATATATTAAAGCAAAGATGGATCAAGATATTTCTTTACAAAATATTTATATTCAAGGAGAAATATCTAATTATAGACCACATCCAAGTGGTCATCTTTATTTCACACTTAAAGATGAAAATTCTAAAGTGGGTGCTGTCATGTTTTCTTCATATGCAAAACAATTAGATTTTTCAATTGAAAATGGAATGCAAGTTTTGATGAAGGCAAGTGTATCTGTTTATGAAAAAACAGGGCAATATCAACTTTATGTTCATACAATGCAAGAAGATGGAATAGGAAATCTTTATTTAAAATATGAGAAATTGAAACAATCTCTTGAAAAAGAAGGATTATTTGATGTATGCCATAAAAAAGAGATTGTTCACTTTCCTAAATCTATTGCTGTTTTATCAGCAAAACAAGGGGCAGCTGTACAAGATGTTATCAAAACAATTCGTTTGCGATTTCCATTTGTTAATACTGTTGTATTTCCTGTACCCGTCCAAGGAGATAAAGCTTATTTAAAAATTATTGAAACTTTAAAACAAGTAGATAAAATTGGTTTTGATACAATTATTTTAGCACGTGGTGGAGGGTCTATTGAAGATTTATGGAATTTTAATGAGGAAGCATTAGTGAGATGTATTTTTGATTTAAAAACACCTCTTATTACAGGAATTGGACATGAAACTGATTTCACAATTTGTGATTTTGTAAGTGATTATCGAGGCGTAACTCCTACTGCTGCAGCTATAAAAGCAACACCAGATCAAGTTGAGTTAAGAAAACATTTAATTTTATTAACTAATCAGTTAACATATAAAATGAAATCTTATTTAAGTTTTCAACAAAAGCAATTGAATCATTTACAAAATTCATATTATTTAAAAAATCCTGAATATATATATTCAAATGAATTGTTAAGATTAATTCATTTACAAGATCAATTATCTTATCAATTTCAAATCTTTCAAATAAAAGTTGATCAAGATTTAAAAAATTATCAAAGAAGTTTAAAAGATAAAATCGATAGTAAAGTTTCATTACATTGTCAACAATATCAATTACTCATATCAAAGTTGGATAGTTTAAGTCCATTAAAAGTTATGCAAAGAGGATATACTTTGATTAAAAAAGATGATTGCATTGTTAAAAATGGATCCTATTTGAATAAAGGTGATATTGTTCATATTATATTTAACGATGAAGAAAAAGAAGCAGAAATAAAGTAGGTGAAAATATGGAAAATATGACATATGAAAAAGCAATTATACGTTTAGAATATATTATTCAGCAATTAGAAAATAATGAAATTCCTTTAGAAGAAAGTATTTCTTTATTTCAAGAAGGAATAGAATTATCAAAATATTGTGATAATAAACTAAAGAATATACAAGAAAAGGTTGCAAAAATTTATGAAGATGGACAATTAAAAACTTTTGAAACAGAGGAATAATTATGATGGATAAGCTAAAAAAAGAAATTAATGAACGATTAATAGAACTTTTAAATCCTATTAAAGATGGGAAAGTTAAAGAAGCAATGACTTATTCTTTAATGGCATCTGGAAAAAGATTAAGACCAATACTTTTTTTAACTGTTTTAAAATCATATCAATGTGATTATTACAACTATTTAGATATTGCATGCGCAATTGAAATGATACATACATATTCACTTATACATGATGATTTACCTGGCATGGATAATGATGATTTGAGACGAGGACGACCTACATGTCATAAACAATTTGATGAAGCAACAGCTATTCTTGCAGGAGATGCTTTATTGAATTTAAGTATAAATGTTCTTTTAAATGTTCAAATGGATTCTTCTTTAAAAGTCAATATTGCAAATCGTTTATATCAAGCTAGTGGTATAGATGGGATGATTTATGGGCAACAACAAGATTTATATTTTGAAAATAAAATAGCGACATTAGAAGAGCTTAAAGACATACATAAACATAAAACAGGAGAACTAATAACTGTATGTATGCAGTTAGCATCTATGATTGCATGTATTGATGATTATCAAACATGGACAGAAATTGGTTTTGATCTTGGACTTGCTTTTCAAATCCAGGATGATCTTCTTGATGTGATTGGAGATCAAAACAAATTAGGTAAACAAGTTGGTAGTGATTTAAAAAATAATAAATCTACCTATATTTCTATTTTAGGAATAGAAGCTTCTCAAAATATGATTGACGAATTATTTCAATCATGTTTTGAAAAAATATATACTATGAGAATTAATCATGGTTTAATATTAGAAATACTAACTTTTATTATAAAAAGGGTGAATTAAATGAATCTTGAAAAGATTAAAAATCCTGAATTTATTAAACAATTAAATATTGAAGAATTAAATGATTTAGCTCAAGATATTCGTCAATTTCTTATTGAGAATATATCAAAAACAGGTGGACATTTCTCTAGTAATTTAGGGATTGTTGAATTAACAATGGCTCTTCATTATGTTTTTGAATCACCTAATGATAAATTTATTTTTGATGTAGGACACCAATCTTATGTCCATAAAATTTTAACTGGAAGAGCTCATGAATTTAAAAATTTAAGACAATTTAATGGACTAAGTGGTTTTCAAAAAAGAAAAGAAAGTATTCATGATCAATGGGAAGCAGGACATTCTTCCACAGCAATATCTGCTGGTATTGGTATGGCAGTAGCACGTGATTTAAATCATGATAATGGAGAAGTGATATGTATTGTTGGAGATGGAGCAATTATGAGTGGAGAATCTTTTGAAGCACTCAATTATTTAGGTTCTATTTCATCAAAAGTCATTGTTATTTTGAATGATAATGATATGTCTATTTCTAGAAATGTTGGAGGATTAAGTAATTTTTTATCTGATATGCGTATCTCCACACAATATAATAATGCTAAAAATAATTATGTAACATTTTTAAATAAATCTTCTTTAGGTAAAAAAATATATAAAATCACTAAAAATATGAAAGATCATATTAAAAAGAATGTTATGGATGATACTATTTTTTCACAATTTGGTTTAGATTATATAGGTCCTGTTAATGGACATGATTTTAGAGATTTGATTAATGCTTTTTCACTTGCTCATGATATGAAACATAGTGTTGTTATTCATGTTCATACAATCAAAGGAAAAGGATATGAAATGGCTGAAAATGATAAACATGGATTATATCATGGTGTTGCTCCTTTTGATTATAGAAAAGGAATAATTCAATCTGAATCTTCTTCATGGAGCAGCATTATTGCATCTCATATTGAAAAAAGAATGAAATTTGATAAAGATATTGTGGTTATTACTCCTGCTATGATTTCAGGAAGTTCTTTAAATCAAATATTTGAACATTATCCTGAACGTAGTTTTGATGTAGGGATTACTGAAGAACATGCTATGACATTTGCAGCGGGACTTTCTAATGCACATAAAAAACCATATATTACTATTTATTCGTCATTTATACAAAGAGCTTATGATCAAATCAATCATGATATTGCAAGAATGAATCTTCCATGTTTAATTGGTATTGATAGAAGTGGTTTGGTTGGTGCTGATGGTGATACACATCATGGTGTTTTTGATATTAGCTTTTTATCAGCAATACCACATCTTATTATTATGACTCCTAAAGATGCTTTAGAAGCTAAAAAAATGATTAATACTGCATTTCTTCATTTTAATGCACCATATGTGCTTCGATTTCCCAAAGGAGAAACATGCAATCAAGAATGTTCTTTTAATGAAACATTAGAAATAGGAACTTGGGAAAAAATAATATATAATCCTGAAAATCAATTAACAATTATTACATATGATCAAAAAGTTAATCAAGTATTTCAATTAATTCAAGAACATCATCTAGAAATTAACCTTATTAATGCAAGATTTATTAAACCATTAGATAAAGATATGTTAAATGAATTATACTATACACACCAAAATATTATTGTTTATGAAACAGATATGCTAATTGGTTCACTTGGTTCACAAATCGCTCATTATTATTCACGTTTACATATGTATATGAATATAGATTATTTTGGAATAGATGATCATTATACACCTCAAGGAGAAATAAAAAAATTATTAGAAATTGAAAGTATAAGTTTGAATCATTTGTTAAAATTAATAAAGGAGAAACTTGATGAAAAAAGAAAGAGTTGATGTTCTTTGTGTAGAACAAGGTTTATTTGAATCAAGAGAAAAAGCCAAACGTGCTATTATGGCAGGAATTGTGAGAGATGATTATGATTATATAGATAAACCAGGTATGAAGATTCCTGTTGATTCTCATTTGTTTATTAAAGGAGAAAAATTACCTTATGTTTCTCGTGGAGGATTAAAACTTGAAAAAGCATTAAAAGAATTTCAATTAGATATTAATAATATGATTATGCTAGATATAGGTTCTTCTACTGGTGGTTTTACTGATTGTGCATTACAAAATGGTGCAAAACAGGTTTATGCTTTAGATGTAGGTACAAATCAACTTGCATGGAAATTACGTAATGATAAACGAGTTTATGTCATGGAACAAACAAATTTTAGATATGCAACATTAGATATGTTTTTATATGGACAACCTGAATTTGTAAGTATAGATGTTTCTTTTATTTCTTTAAAACATATTTTTCCCCCTTTAAATACGATTCTTAAGAAGGATGGGTATATAGTTGCATTGATTAAACCTCAATTTGAAGCAGGAAAAGATGATGTTGGAAAACATGGTATTGTAAGTGATCAGTCTATACATCAAAGAGTTATACAGGAAGTCATTGATTATGCTCATGCTTCTCATATGTCAATAAAAGGATTAACTTATTCACCAATTACAGGTGGAGTTGGAAATATTGAATTTTTAGCTTGCTTTCAAAACAGTGAAAAAGAAGATTCAGATGTCAATATTGAAAAAACAGTACAAATTGCACATGAGCATTTTAAAAGGTAGGTGAGAATGATGTTAAAAAGTCTTTATATTTCTTCATTTATTATTATTGATGAATTACGTGTTAATTTTGATGAAGGTATGAGTGTTTTAACTGGTGAAACTGGAGCTGGAAAATCTATTATCATTGATGCTTTAGGACAATTATGTGGAAATAGAACTTCTACATCTTTAATAAAGAAAAAAGCTTCTAAAGCAATTATAGAAGGTATTTTTGATGTGATAGAAAGTGAAGAATTAAAAAAAATATGTGAAAAATTACATATTGAATTAGAAGAAGAGTTTGTAATTACAAAAGAAATTCTTAGTTCTGGCAAGAGTAATGTCAAAATTAACTATCAAAATGCTTCTATTAATGCTTTAAAATTATTAATGCCATACTTGATTGATATTCATTCTCAATTTGAAACCCAAAAGTTATTTGAAGAAAAAAATCATATTATTTTATTAGATCAATATGCTAATGATGAATTAAAACTGTATATTCATCAATATAAAGATATTTATCAAAAATATAAAGAAATTTCTTCTCATCTCAATCATGTTATTGAAGAAGATATGAGTGATGAACAGTTAGATTTTTTACAAAGTCAGCTTAATGAAATTGAAGAATCTATGTATACAGACGAAGAAATTGAAGAATTTGAAAGTGAACTTAAACTTTTACAAAATTATGAAAAAATAAATGAAAATATTCAACAATTTGATTTTATTATGAATTCATCAAATGGTGTTTTAACACAAATGAAAGAAGCTCTTCATACTTTACAAATTCTTCAAGATTATGAAGAATTTAATGAATCATATGATAAAATGTATGATTACTATTATAATATTCAAGATGAACATGAAAATATAATGAGCATTTATAATCAATTTCATTTTGATGAATATAGATTTAATGAACTTCAAGACATACTTTTTAAAGTTAATCGTTTAAAAAGAAAATATGGTTATACAATGGAAAGAATTAATGAATATAGAATAGAACTTATTGAAAAAATTGATAATATTAAACACAGAGATGAATATATTCATTCTTTACAAAAAGAACAAAAAGAAATTAAAAATGAGTGTATAAAATTAGCTGAAAATATTCATACTATTAGAAAAAAATATGCTGTAAAATTTGAAAAAGCAATTATTCATGAATTAAAAGATTTATATTTAGAAAAAGCAAATTTTAAAGTTGATTTTGAAAAAACTCATCTTAATAATCAAGGTATTGATAAGATAAGCTTTAAAGTTGCTATTAATAAAGGTCAAGATTATTCACTATTAAATGAAAGTGCTAGTGGGGGAGAAATATCAAGAATAATGCTAGCAATCAAAACAGTTATATTATCATATGGAACTATTGATACAATTGTATTTGATGAAGTAGATACTGGTGTAAGTGGTAAAGTAGCAAGAAGTATAGGAAATAAAATGTTAAATTTATCTAAATCAAAACAGGTGATTTGTATTACTCATTTACCTCAAGTAGCAAGTCTTGCACATCATCATTATAGTATTGAAAAAGAAATGAATAATGAAGAGACAGTAACTTCTATGAAACGTCTTCATTCTAAAGAAAGAATTATTGAAATTGCTAAAATGCTTTCTAGTGAAAAAATCACTGATGAAGCTATTGAAAATGCAAAACAACTTTTAAATGTATAATTAGAAAGCATATATGCCAAAATAAAATGTAATCGAAAGATTACAAGGAGGTGTATATGCTTTGCTTTTTAAAAAGTTAAGTATTACACTCATTATCGTATTCAGTATTCTTGCTCAAACTTTTAATGTATTTGCAGCAGAAGTTATTTTAGGTGGCGAATCTATTGGAATAGAACTTGATTATGAAGGTATATTAATTACAGGTACTTATGATATTTCTATTGACAATACAAAATATAATCCTTCATCTGATGGTTATCAAACTGGAGATCTCATTATAAGTGTAAATAATCATAAAGTAAAATCAATATCACATTTAATGGAAAACGTTGAAAAAGAAATTGAAAAACATAATGAAATTACACTTCAAATCAAGAGAAATAATGTCATTCTTGATAAAAAATTAAAATATCAAGAAAATAATGGGAAATTCAGTACAGGTTTATATGTACAAGATGGTTTAACTGGAGTTGGAACAATAACATATTATAATCCAACAAATCATCATTTTGGAGCATTGGGACATATAATGAATGATGTAGAATTATCTTCTACATCAGTTATAAAAAAAGGAAAAATTTATAATTCTTATGTAAAGAAAATTAACCCAAGTCAAAATGGAAAACCAGGTGAAAAAATTGCAGAAATTGGGAATATAGAAATAGGAACAGTTTTTGACAATAATAACTATGGTATATATGGATCATATCTTCAATCACAGCTGCTTAAAAATCAAACTATATCTACTGCCACAATTGACGAAGTTGAAGAAGGAGAAGCCTATTTTTTAACAGTTTTAGATGGACATACAATTAGTAAATGTCAAATTAATATTACTCATTTAAAAAAACAAACCAAACCTGATATTAAAGGTATTACATTTGAAATAACAGATGAAAAAGTTATATCTTTAACAAATGGTATTGTGCAAGGCATGAGTGGTTCTCCAATTATTCAAAATGGTAAACTTATTGGTTGTGTTACTCATGTTGATGTTAATGATGTTCATAAAGGCTACGGACTTTATATTGATTGGATGCTAGAAAACGATAATGTTTAAAAGGAATCAAATGATTCCTTTTTTGGATTTTCAACATCTTTAGACATTTGATGTATAGTTATGTCGTTTTCCTTGATGAATTTATCTATTTTTGAAGTGTTTTAAACCATAATCGTTTAATTTGACATTTTATTCTATTTTTCTTTTTTTGATGTATATATAATGATTTTGCTGATAAGAAGAAATCGAAAGGGGAAATTGGAAAAATGAAAACTTTTATTGCAGTAGAACAACAAGAATTATTGGATAATATTAAATTAAATTTAGAAAAAACAAATATGTTTGAAATTATAGGACAAGCAAATAATGGTACTGATTGTTTAAATTTCTTTAATCAAAATCAATGTGATTTACTAATTATTGATTTGATGTTATCAGAAGTTGATGGTTTAGGTGTATTAAAATATCTTAAAGAGATACATAAAAAAAGTTTTAATAAAGTTATCTGTATTACACAATTTACAAATTCTACAATTTGTAATATGTTAGAAGAATTAAATGTAGATTATTGTTTTAAATATCCATTTGATATACAGCATTTTACAAGTTCTTTACGATTTATTATTTCTAATCATCAAGAAGAACAACATTTTGTAAGTAATGATGAAACAGAAAAATATAAAAAAGTAAAAATTGAAAACGAAATCACTGAAATCTTACATGAAGTAGGTATTCCTGCACATATTAAAGGTTATATGTATTTGAGAACAGCTATTTTAACTACTTATTATAATATTGACATTCTTGGACAAGTAACTAAGGTTTTATATCCTGATATTGCTCGTATGTATAATACAACTTCTTCAAGAGTTGAAAGGGCAATAAGACATGCTATTGAAGTTGCTTGGAATAGAGGAAATACAGATGCAATTGATGAAATTTTTGGATATACTGTTTCTGCAGTAAAAGCAAAACCAACAAACTCTGAATTCATAGCTATGATTGCTGATAAATTGAGACTTGCTCATAAAACTGATAATGTAAAAAAAGAAAGCCTTTATAATTATAAGAATTATATGTTAAAATAGTCTTATAAATAAGGAGGGTGAATAGGTTATGCAAATTATATTTCATATCGATTTGAATGCATTTTTTGCAAGTGCAGAAATATCTGTTCATCCAGAATTAAAAGGTAAACCTATTGTTATTTGTAGAGAATCTAAACGCAGTATTGTTACGACTGCTTCATATGAAGCAAGAAAGTTTGGTATTCATTCAGCAATGCCATTGTTTCAAGCAAAAAAACTGTGTCCACATCTTATTTCAGTAGAACCACATTTTGAATTATATAAAACATTATCTCAAAATTTTTTTGAAATTATTGCAACATTTTCTCCATATTTAGAGGTTGCCAGTATTGATGAATGTTATGTTGATATGACTGAATATTTTCAAAATCATCAAGAACATCCTCAAAATGTTGCTAAAAAGATACAAGAAAAAATTTATGATACTTTATTATTACAATGTTCTATTGGTATTGCACCTAACAAATTTTTAGCAAAGATGGCAAGTGATATGAAGAAACCAATGGGAATTACAACTATTACTAATAAAGATATTAAAACAAAATTATGGCCTTTATCGATTAAAGATATGATTGGAATTGGAAAGAAAACTCAACCTAAACTTTTTGAATTGGGGATTGAAACAATAGGTGATATAGCTAATTATCATAATTATGAAAAAATCAAACCCATTTTTGGAAAAAATACTTTAATCTTTTATCAAAGAGCTAATGGTAAAGATTTTTCTAAAATAAATTATTCTAAAAATGAATTAAAATCAGTAGGAAATTCAACTACCTTTGAAAGTGATAGTAATGATGAACAATTTATTAGGAAAAAATTTAAAGAATTATCTCAAGAGGTTTCAAAACGTGCAAAAAAACGTGGACTTATTTCTAATTCGATTTCAATAACATTAAAATATTCAAGAGAAAAGAGTCGTACTAAACAAATGATTATTGAAAACTATACCAATGAAGAAGAAATCATTTATGGAACAAGCCTACTTTTATTTGAAAATATTTATCATGGAGAATTATTAAGATTAGTAGGTGTTAGTTTAAATAATGTGATTCATTATAAAGACTTAAATCAACAAATATCATTATTTGATTATTCTGATAATAATGATATTGTTCAAAAAAATATGACTGATCAAATTATTGATACATTAAATTCTTCTTTTGAAAGTATTCAATTAGTCAAAGCATCTTCTCTTATTCATGAAGAAGAAATTCAAAAAAAATATCTTAAAAATAATGAATAAATAAGAAATACACTCATATTTATATGAAGAGGTGATAAATATGAGTGCTTTTTTACGTCGTTTTATTGATAATAAAAAATATGTTCTATTGTTGTTATCAATCATGTTAATTATGGGATTTATTTATGGTTTTGTTGAATATGGTCATTGTCAAGAAACTATCAAAAAGAATTTTCATTATTTATTTTATTTGAATAATGAAAAATATGCAAACCAATATCAACTTTATCTTATTCAAAGTGGAATATATATTCTTATATGTACATACTTAAGTTCTAGTTATTTAGGACATTTAGGAATATTATTTTTAACTTTCTTAAAAGGATTACAAATATCTTTTTCATTATGTTATGTATTTTCTTTAATTCAATTAGATTTTTTAACCATTTTATTGGTTTTCATTGAGATTATTTTAGAAATTGCTTTTATTTATATTTTGTCTTTTATGTCATTACATTTATCATTATATGTAACACTTATAACATATTATATTGATCAAACATTTAATATGAAGAACATTATTAATTATCGTTTAAATTGTTTAATAGCAACACTTATTGTCTTTTCATTATCTTTAGCCTTTAGAATATATGTTATTCCTTTATTTTAATATGAATAATTGTTATAATATCAAAAGGTGATATAAGTGAAAATTTGTGATGCTATATTAGAATATAAACAATATTTGGTTGTTGAAAAAGGTTTGAGCCAAAATACAATTGAAAACTATTTACGTGATATTAGTCATTTTCAAAAGTATATAGAAAAAGAATTTGAAATATATCATATTGAAAAAATAGAACGAGATCATATTTATCAATATTTAAAAAAGATTCACCCTATGAGTGAAAGAACGATTCAAAGACATATGGTTTCATTAAGACAATTTTATATTTTTTTAGTTAAAGAAAATAGAGTGAAGATAAATATTATGAGTTATTTTGATATTGCAAAGAAAGGACAATACTTACCTGAAGTTTTGACAGTAGAAGAAGTATCTCAACTTATTCAATCTGTACAAGTTAATGATGCTATTTCATCACGAAATAGATGTATGTTAGAACTTTTATATTCTTCAGGATTAAGAATAAGTGAATTATGTTATTTAACATTATATAATATTAATCTTCAAAAAAGATTTGTAAAATTTATGGGAAAAGGAAATAAGGAAAGAATTGTTCCAATGAATCAAGTTGTTTGTCATTATTTAAAGGAATATATTGAAAAATATAGACCTTTATTATGTAAGGAGATAAAAACACAATATTTGTTTATTGATAAAAAAGCAATGCCAATAAAAAGAGATAATTTTTATCATATTTTACAAAATCTTGTTAAAAAAAGTGGAATTAAAAAACATGTAACTCCACATACACTAAGACATACATTTGCAACACATTTATTAGAAAATGATGCTGATTTAAGAGCAATTCAAGAAATGCTAGGTCATAAAGATATTTCCACAACTACTATTTATACACATATTTCGAAGAAAAAAATTATAGAAGATTATACAAGAGCACATCCACGTGTTAGTAAGAAAGAAGGGTAGATATGAGATATAAAAGAGTATTTTTAATTATATTAGATTCTCTTGGTATTGGAGAAGCACAAGATGCTTACTTATATCATGATGAAGGTGCTAATACATTTGCTCATATATGTGAAAAAATGAAAGAATTACATATACCATTTTTAGAAAAATTAGGAATGGGAAATATAGGCCATTTTCAAAATATACAATCTGTTTCACAACAATTAGCATATACGGCCTGTTTACAAGAAGTGTCTAATGGTAAAGATACTATGACTGGACATTGGGAAATGATGGGGTTGAAGGTGGAGATACCTTTTCAAACTTTTACTGATACTGGTTTTCCAGAAGAGTTTATTCAACTATTTGAAGAAAAGACTGGAAGAAAATGTGTTGGTAATTATGCAGAAAGTGGAACAAAAATTATAGATAAATATGGAGAACATCAAATTCAGACAGGAGATTGGATTGTTTATACATCTGCAGATTCTGTTTTTCAAATAGCAGCAAATGAAGAAATTATTTCTTTAGAAGAATTATACCATGCTTGTAAAATTGCTCGAGAAATGACTATGGATGGAAAATGGAAAATTGGCAGAGTCATTGCAAGACCATTTATTGGAAAAAGAAAAGGGGAATTTAAAAGAACATCACATAGACATGATTATGCTTTAAAACCATTTCAAAAAACTGTACTAGATTCATTAGAAGAAAATAATTTTGAAGTTATAGGAATTGGAAAAATACCTGATATATTTGCTAATCAAGGAATAACAAAAAAGATTCATACAATTTCTAATGAAGATGGCATGAATAAAATAATACAATTAACTTCACAAGATTTTAAAGGCTTAGCTTTTTTAAATTTGGTTGATTTTGATGCCATTTATGGACATCGTAGAAATCCTGAGGGATATGGAAAAGCTATTGAAAGCTTTGATAAATACTTAGAAAAATTAGTGAAAAAGCTAAATGATGATGATTTACTTATTATAAGTGCAGATCATGGTAATGATCCTACATATAAAGGGACTGATCATACAAGAGAAAATGTTCCACTTATTATTTATAATCATTCTTTTCAAGAAACAAAAGATTTGGGTTTATTGGAAAGTTATGCTATAATTGGAGCTACAATAGCTGATAATTTTAATGTCAAAAATCCTGGTATTGGACAATCATTATTAAATCTATTGAAATAAAGAAAAGGAATTTTGAAGTCGTATGGAAGAAAATCAAATAAGAAAAGTCATTATTATGTCTTTAGCTGGACTATTAATAGGTAGTTTATTATTTATATTTGGAATATCAATCCAAGATAGTATCTTACCTTTAATAGTTAACTATGTGTTTGCTATGGCATTATATTTAAGTTCATTTTTAGCAGTTTATAATCATTATAAAAAACAAAAACAAATTATATTTTTATATATTATGGTTCTTTCATTTGTTTTCATAATAATTATTACAATTGCAATGATAACTAATTTACTATAATAATGATTTTATGATATAATAGTCATAATTTGTAAAATTAATGGAGGAAAAAGAATGAAGGAATTGAAAATAAACAGAAAAGTAAAAGTCATAGCTATTTTATGTTTGGTTTTATTTTTAACAGCATGTAATTTAAACGAACGTAGTAGTTATTCATTTTCTTTAGAAAATGGTGATGTCATTAATATTGTATTTAAGAGTAAAAATGGTTATACTATTAATCAAAAAAATGGAAGTTTTGTCATATCAAAAGATAATAAGACAATTTCTCAAGGTATATTTTTAACAGATAAACTTTATGAAGAATATAAAAATATTATTAATGAAAATAAAAATAAAGAAATTCTAAATAAGAAAACTGGTAAAAAAGATAACAATGATTATATTTATTATGAAGTTCAAGGAAAAAATGGAACAGAATATAATTATATTGTTAAAGTTTTTTCTGCAGATTCAGCTGTAATGATTGGTTGTTTAACTAACAAAAAAGAAGCTCAAGAAGTCTTTGAACAACTCATTATTAAATATGATCTTAATAATCTTTAAAGTGCACATCATCATATTCACATAATATACATTATGCGAAGTTTAATATTATAAATAAATATGATATTGAATTTATAATAGTGGGATTTAAAAATGTAAGATTTAATGTAAGGTTTGATTCTAAATTTGTTTTAAGGAGTTAAACCTTTTAATTTTACATAATTGATATCATTACTTAACTTTTTATTCCCACTCCTGTTTTTTGTTCAGTTCACTATACTTCTCTTTTTATTATTTTTCATCTTTATTTGCTTTATCAAATGAATCATAGAGTTTAGTAACATATTTTCCATTAAAACACGATAAACATAAATCACAGTTATGATTACTATTATTAAAATAAATAGATTTCTTTAAACCATTTTCACTTATAAACGCTAATGAATCAGCTTCTATGTATTCACATAATGCTTTCTCATTCATCTTATTGGAAATAAGTTCTTCAAGTGTAGAAGTATCAACGCCATAAAAACATGGAAATTGTATTGCTGGTGAAGCAATACGAACATGAACTTCAGTTGCCCCTGCTTTTTTAAGATGACGAACAATTCTTTTTGATGTTGTTCCTCTAACAATAGAATCATCAATCATAATAACACGTTTACCTTTCACAATTGATGATACAGCAGATAATTTCATCTTTACTCCCTGCTCTCTTATTTCTTGAGTAGGTTGTATAAATGTTCGACCAACATATTTATTTTTAACAAGCCCCATTTCATAAGGAATACCAGAAGCTTCTGCATAACCTATAGCAGCCGAAATAGATGAATCAGGTACCCTTATAACAACATCTGCATCTATAGCAGATTCATAAAATAATTGTTTTCCAGCCAATTTACGTGTTGTATGTACATTGATTTCATTAATATTGCTATCAGGTCTAGAAAAATAAATATATTCCATTGCACACATCTTATTAACTATAGGTTGATTTGTATATTTTTTTGAAATTAATTGTCCATCTTTGACTCTAACAATTTCTCCAGCTTCTACATCTCTTAAAAAAGTTGCACCAACAATATCTAAAGCGCATGTTTCTGAAGCGAATACATATGCCCCATTAGCTAAAATACCAATTGATAATGGTCTTAGACCATATTTATCTCTAACAGCATATAGCCGATCTTCTATAAGTATTAAAAAAGCAAAAGCACCATCTAACTTCTCTAATGCTTTACAAATACGCTCAATCATATGTCCTTCTTGTCTTTTGATAAGATGTCCTAATACTTCTGTATCAGATGTAGAAGAAAAAATACTTCCTTTCTCTTCTAGTTCTTTTTTTAGTACATTAGCATTGACAAGGTTTCCATTGTGACAAATTCCCATTGAGCCACTTATTGTTTTAAATAAAAATGGTTGAACATTTGATATTCCTCCACCTCCTGCAGTAGAATATCTAACATGACCTATAGCTGCATCACCTTTTAATTGATTAATTTTTTGAGAATCAAAAACTTCAGTTACAAGTCCTTCTCCTTTGTGAATCATTAATTTTTGATTGTTTTTCACACAAATTCCAACTGCTTCTTGACCCCTATGTTGCAAACTATGTAAACCATAATAACAAATATTTGATGCATTTCTATGTCCAATAACACCAAAAACTCCACATTCTTCATGTAAACCTTCTTGATTTTTTATCATAATGTGCCCTCTCTTTTTAATAATAAATTATCAGTACTATTAAAATTTATCAAAAAATATTATAGAAGTCAATAAAATAATATTATTTTAATATATTTCATTTACAAATTTATTATCATTTATTTCGTCTTTTTCTAAAGAAAGACACATCATCGCTGTTATTTTCTTTTTTTCTCCAGGAATATTTGCTTTCAAATCACACTCAACAAAAATACTTTTCTTAAATGAGTAAAAATAATTTAATAAATGTAATATAGCTTCATTATTAAGATAGATAAATTCAGAAATATAAACAGAGTTCTCGTCTTCATGATAAACCATATATCCATAGTTTTGAATAATTACTATTCTATCATCAAAAGCATGACATCTTTTTATAAATTGCTCCCAATAATCATTATCTCTTATTCTATATTCATCAAAATTTTTTACAAAAATTTGATAATAATCTTTTAAAAGATTGGAATTACTAGAAATAGATAAACGTTCTTTATAGAGAATATTATTATCAATTTCAATCTTTTGATGCAAATGCGAAACGTCAAAACCAAATTTATAATAAATTTTTGGATTATATGCTTGTAAATATATTCTTTTATCATGATATAGTGTTAATATATGATTCAACAATTTTTTCATAACCCCTTGCCCTTGATATAATGGATGAGTACAAACTCCTAAAATGAAATAACATTGTTGATTTTGATTTTGTAAATGAATAATCATAGGAACAATTTGAAGAACACTTATTATTTTATTTTTCTGTTTTAAAACATATGTATTCTCTTTATGATAAAGATTATTAAAATAATAATTTGTTGATTTTTCTGTTTCATCTTGAAAACAAATTTTCCACAAATCAATGATTTGCTGTTTTTCTTCATCAGAGGGTTGCTGAATCATAAAAGATTTTTCTGTAATTTTATACTTATGAATCATTTTAATAGGATGTAAAGACTGTTTTGACTTTTTAAGATTTTCTAATCCCATATCTTCTTCCCTATTTATATAAAGTTCATTAGGGAAATGATGATCTAACATTTCTTTTAAAATAGCAGGATATAAGCCTCTAATATTTTTGTTAGCTTTTTCAACATGAATTTGAATTGTTTGATGCTTTAATTGAGATGCAATAATAAATGCTTCCATAACATCATCAATAAAAATACCCCCTACTTTAAAATTCAGAAGTTTTTTTGAAGATAACAAATACATAATTCCAAAGATTTCACTTGTCATAGATTCACTTAAATCATCTTTATTTGTTTCCCATTTATTTAAACAATTTAAAATAATATCAAAATCTTCTTTTGTATCTAAATCTCGATAAATATATTGAGGATAATTTTTTAAAAAAGCATTATAATGATTTCGTCTTTTTTGCATTTTTTTACCAGATAATGTTTGTAACATTTTTTTGTCATATATATAATCATCATTAGAAGGTGTTCTCTGAAATAATAATGTATCTTTATATGCATCTTTTATTTCTGTTACAAAATCTTCTATAGCACAATCTATTATGAAATCAAAATGATGTTCATAACTGTATTGTCTCATATATTCAATAGCCTCTATATAATACTCTTTTGAAGTAAAAGGCATTGCCCAAAAATATGTTCCTTTATAATTATGTAACATAATCATATAATATTCATGAATTTCATATTCTATATGGTATTCATGATTCCACATCATCATAGTAACAAAATTTGAATTATATCCTTCATAATTGGCTAAATCTAAATAAGGCTTAATAATTTGATAGTCTTCTAGTTTTAATTTTTTCATTTCTTATTTCCGAGCAACATATGAATAAATTGTTTTGCTGTACGCCCAGAAAAACCTCCATTTCTTATTTCCCATTGCAAAGCTAATTCATGTAATTTTTCTTTATCCATATGAATATCATAAGTTTTTGATAAACCATCAACAATATCTAAATAATGTTGTTTATCTGGATGAATATACATAATTTGTACTCCAAATCTAGAAACTAAAGATAATTTTTCTTGTTTTGCATCATTATTATTAATTTCTTGATCATGATTTCTATCATTCCATGTTTCTTTAATAAGATGTCTACGATTACTTGTAGCATAAATTAATATATTATCAGGTTTCTTTTCTAATCCACCTTCTATTACTGCTTTTAAGTATTTATATTCAATTTCAAAATCTTCAAAAGATAAATCATCCATAAAAATAACAAATTTATAATTTCTATTCTGTAATTCATTAATAATTTGTGGTAGATAAATAAATTGATGCTTATAAACTTCTACCATACGTAGTCCATCTTTATAATACTCATTTAAAAGTGCTTTAATACTGCTTGACTTTCCAGTACCACTATCACCATAAAGCAAGACATTATTTGCTTTTTTTCCTTGAATAAATGCTTCTGTATTGTTTTTTAATCTTTCTTTTTGTTTTTCATAACCAATCAGTTGATCTAATGTATTATTACCAATATGATCGATAGATATAATATTTCCTTCATAAAAACGAAATGCTTTGTTTAATCCATACTTCCCTACACCGTATTGAGTATAGTGTTGCAATAATATTTCATAAAATTCTTCAACAGTTTGAGTATTTGATAATTGTTCTTGTAAATTTAATAAAAGTTCATAAATCTCTTTATTAATAATAGGTTTTGTATATGGAAAATTAAAAAAGATATCTTTATAAAGTGAATATAAATAAGAAAAATCATAATGAAATAATGAAAATATTATTTTTAAATCACTCATAATAATTTTTTTTAAAGATGGAGTAATATGTTTTTTTCTTTCTAAAGATAAAGTAAAAACATTTTCATGATGAACAAGTAAATAAGTTATTAAACTTTGAAATAAATGACCATGTAAATCATACTTTTCAGCCAATGATATCATACATGAAATAAATTCTTCTTGATTATCATTTTTATCAATACAAAAAGATAAACATTTTAGAATATTTTCATCATTTGTAAGTTCTCTATATACAACAAGTTGCTCTAATTTCATTATAAAACCTTCTTTCTTTAAAAAAGAGACGATATTGAATCGTCCTAATTTTTAAAACTATGTATAGGTGCAGGAATACGTCCTCCACGGTCAATAAATTCATCACATGAAAATTGATTAACAGGCATAATTGGTGCATATCCTAACAAACCACCAAATTCTACTGTTTCACCAACATCTTTTCCAATAACAGGAATAATACGGACAGCTGTTGTTTTTTGATTAATCATACCGATTGCCATTTCATCAGCAATAATTCCAGATATTGTTTTTGCAGATGTTTTTCCAGGAATAGCAATCATATCTAATCCAACTGAACATACACAAGTCATTGCTTCTAATTTTTCTAAAGTCAACGCTCCTACTTCTACTGCATCAATCATTCCTTGATCTTCACTAACAGGAATAAATGCTCCAGATAACCCTCCTACATATGAAGAAGCCATCACTCCACCTTTTTTTACTTGATCATTTAATATAGCAAGAGCAGCAGTTGTTCCAGGAGCTCCTACTCTTTCTAAGCCCATTTCTTGTAAACAATCAGCAATACTATCTCCAACAGCAGGTGTAGGTGCAAGTGATAAATCAATAATACCAAAAGGAATATTAAGAGCAGCCGAAGCTTCTCTTGCTACTAATTGTCCAACACGAGTAATTTTGAATGCTGTTTTTTTAATTATCTCACATAATTCACCAAAATCTTTTCCTTTAGCACTTTTAATTGCATTACGCACAACACCAGGTCCACTTACTCCTACATTAATAATAGCATCAGCTTCACTCACACCATGAAAAGCCCCAGCCATAAATGGATTATCATCAGGTGCGTTACAAAAAACAACAAATTTAGCACAACCAATTGAATCATTATCTTTTGTCAATTCAGCTGTTTCCTTAACAATTTGACCAACAAGTTGTACAGCATCCATATTAATTCCTGTTTTTGTTGAACCAACATTAACTGAACTACATACTAATTGAGTTTCTTTCAATGCTTGTGGTATAGATTCAATTAATAATCTTTCTGCTTTTGTCATTCCTTTTGAAACAATAGCAGAATAACCACCAATAAAATTAACTCCTAATTCTTTTGCACAACAATCTAAAGTTTTAGCAATTTTAACAAAATCTTCCTTACTTTGGCAAGCTGTTGCTCCAACAAATGCAATTGGAGTTACTGAAATTCTTTTATTAACAATAGGTATTCCATATTTCTTTTCAATACTTTCTCCAGTTTCTACCAAATTTTTAGCAACTGTTGTTATTTTTTTATAAATATTTTCACATAGAACTTCTATATTTGTATCAATACAATCTAACAATCCAATTCCAATTGTTATTGTACGTACATCTAAATTTTCTTGTTCTATCATTTTATTTGTCTCTGCAACTTCAAATAAATTAATCATGCTTTTCCTCCCTAAATTCTATGCATTTTATTAAAAATATCTTCATGTTGTAATTTAATATTCACTCCAATATTTTCACCTAAATGTTCTAATTCATCAGAAATAGTTGCAAAATCATGAATTGTATCATTTATATTAACAATCATCATCATATTAAAATATCCTTGTAAAATTGTTTGAGAAATATCAAGAATGTTGATTTGATTATCAGCTAAAAATGTACACACTTTTGCGATAATACCAACTTGATCCTTTCCTACAACTGTAATAATTGCTTTTTTCATAGGTCTTCCTCCTTTTAAATTAGAGATATTATAACATAATAAACATAAATAAAAAAGAGGCATTAAAGCCTCTTTAGCATTATTTCTTCATTAAATTTAAAGCAAATTCATAAACTGCTTTACCATTCATCATTCCATAGTCTTTCATGTTAATAACATCAATTGGTAAATCTAATCCAGCATCAGCAACTAATTTTTCAATTTGAGCTTTTTGGAATCTTACTTGTGGTCCAAGTAATACACAATCTACTTCATGTAATTTCTTTTCACCATCTGAAATAGGTAAAGCAAAAATTTTTATTTCATCCCCAACTTCTTTAGCTGCAGCTTCCATTTTTGTTACTAATAAGCTAGTAGACATTCCAGCAGCACATACTAACATAATTTTTTTCATTGTATTTCTCTCCTTATTTAAATAATATCAGAAAAAAAGACTATAAACTCAATTATAAATCTTTTTTTACTTTCTATAATTATCCTAATAATTTCATTGCTGTTTCAAATACAGCTTTTCCATTCATTGTTCCATAATCTCTCATATCAATGACATCAACAGGGATTGCTCCTGCTTTTCTTCCAGCAGCCATTTTTTCGATAGCAGCTTTTTGGAATCTTACTTGTGGCCCAAGTAAAATGCAATCTACTTCCTCTAATACTCTTGGTGCATCAGAGAATGGTAATGCAAAGATTTTACATTCAACACCAGCATCTTTAGCTGCAGCTTCCATTTTTGTTACTAATAAACTAGTAGACATTCCTGCAGAACATACTAATAAAATAGTTTTCATATTCATTTACTCCTTTTCTAGTTATTTTCTATTTATATTTTAACAATTTTTAAAGAAATTGTAAACAGTTACACAAAACTTTTTTCTATATCAGAAAATTATCTTGATGAAATGAATAAAAAATGCAATAAAAAATAATTTATGGTAAAATAACATAAGAAAAGAGATGATAAAATGAAAATATTAGTACTAAGTGATAGTCATTGTTTTAATGAAAATTTAAAAAGAATCATTACAAAATACAAAAATCAAATAGACATATTTATACATTGTGGTGATTCATCATTGCCAATTCATGATCCTTTACTTACCTCATTTAATATAGTGGTAAAAGGAAATCATGATATAGATAACTTTCCTCATTATATCAAATATCATAATATATGTATTACTCATGGGCATTTGTATAATGTTTATGCTGGATATAATGAATTGATACAATTATGTAAGAAATTGGATTGTCATATATGTTTTCATGGGCATACACATGTACCAACATATCAAATTCATCATAATATTCATTTTATTAATCCTGGAAGTATTATGATGAACAGAGGAACATATGGTTATGGAACATATGCTATTATCACTCTAACAAATCATCATTTGTCTGTAAAATTTTATAATAGTGAAAATGATAATTTATGTAATCAAAACATCCTTGAAGAAGGTTTAGAACTATTAGAAGAATTTAAAAAATATGTTTAAAATTTTATCACATAAAAAAGAAGATTTATTATAAATTAAATAAATCTTCCTTTTTATTTATCGTAAACAAAACAATTTAACCTTGCTTCTTTTCTTCTAAACGTTTACGTTTATATTCAATAATAAACATAACTTCTTTTAAATCATCATCTGGTAACTCAGTCAACAAACGAGCAATATTCGCAATATTATAATAATCATACTTTTTCCCACTCATAATTTCTTCAACACTTCTTCCATACAAATGAGAAAGTATTTTTAATTCACCAACTGTTACATCGCGTTTTCCATTTTCTATATCAGAAATAGCTGAATGAGGAACACTAAGGTGTGAAGCAACATCTTTTTGAGTTAAATGTTTAAAGTTTCTATAAATTTTTAATCTTTTTGCTAGATCCATATCTATAGCCATCTATGCCACCTCCATTACTGTATCATTATTATATCATGAATATAAATATATATCAATTTAGAATTTTAAAAAAATACATTTATGAAAGACATAAAAATATATTTTTTCACAAAAACAGACATTAAACTTTAAAATACCCTAATGTACAATCTATTTGTTGTTTTAAATGACTTTTTTGTTGTTTAAAAATATAATGAAAATAATCATTAAGAACTCTATTCACTAACTTTGCTTCTTCATTTGTAAAATGCAAAAATAAACCTTGTGTTGGTATTTTTTCTATATTATCAATATATAAAGTTTTACAATTCAAAAGATGCATACGACATTTTTCATCCATCATTAAATTAAATTTTTCATTTTTTCTATCAATAATAGAAAATTGATGTTTTTGACATATATGACAATCTCTTTTCTGTTTTCCAAAATAGTATTGAGATATAGGACAATATTCACTTATCATATTTTCTATCTTGCCATATATTTGTAATATACAACTTTGATAGTTTGTTTTTAACTGTTTTAATTGTTTATATGACATTTCTAATGACAATATCTTTTCTTCTTTATAATATTGAGCAGCATATGAATTAAATATATTGAGCCCAGTTCCAATAATTCTTTCTTTATCTTGAAAAGCATAGTAACTTCCATAATCATTGACAACTACTTTTTTAATAATTTGATATATTGAGGAATTTAATATTTCTTCAATATCTTTATCTTTACAAATTCTAGGTATAAATAGTGCAAAATCTATGTGATGTTTTAAACATAATTCATAAGCCTCTATAACATCTTTTTGATAAGGATAGAAAACAGCTTGTATTGGATAATGAACAATCTCTTCTAATTGTTGATAATGACTTGCTAATACATATATGTTATGAGAGGTAGCTTTTTGTTGAACTAATAAGGGTTGATAAATTCTTTTTTGTGAATGTATTTTCTTATGAATTATTCTTTGTGATAATTCATATATAGCATCTCTTCTTAATTCATTAATAATCTTAATTGGAATCATTATTCCTTCATCTATTTTTATATCAATATTTTGTGCAAAAAAAACTGTTTGGCCAAGTTTGGATAATTGTTGATGAATTCTTTCTTGAGTCAAAATATTATGATCTGTTTTACCAAATACATCATGTGTTTGTTTTTGTATAACTATATCTTTAAAAATAATTGTTAAACTTAAAGGTTTATTAACTTGACCAACAAATTTCATTTGTATAGGTTGTTTAATATTTTCCTTTTGATATGATTTTTGTATATCTTGAATAATATTTAAATTTAAAGTTTTTCTTACATTACCATGATAAACAGGAAAATCAAACTCTATTTCTACAATATCATTTTTATAAGCTTGATGAACAAGTTTACCTTTTATATAAATCTTATTAATTGGTCTACCTTTGTCTATATTTTCAAAAACAATACTATCTCCTTGTTGGAGAGTATCTTTTAAACGAATAAGAACTCTCTTTTTGTTCTTATTATAATTCATAACATGCCCTATTATTATTCCTTTATTCCCAGAATAATCACCTTCTACAATCATAGAATCATGAAAAATATATCCTTTAGTATAATCACGATTAAACATTGATTTCATAAAATATATATATTTATCTAAAGATGATGATTGTTGATTGATATAATTATCAATAGCATTTCTATATGCTTTAACAACACTTCCTACATATTCTGGACGTTTCATACGTCCTTCAATTTTAAAAGAACATACTCCTGCATCAATGAGTTTTCCTATATTCTCAATAGTCATAAGGTCTTTTGGAGATAATAAATAAGGAATTTTATCTTCCAAAATAATATTATCTTGAACTAAGCGATATTTTAAACGACATGGTTGCGCACATTCACCCCTATTACCACTTCTTTTTCCAATAAAACTACTTAATAAACATTGACCTGAATAACATATACATAAAGCTCCATGAACAAAAACCTCAATATCCAAAGAAGTAGATGAGCAAATGTTTTGAATTTCTTCAATACTATTTTCACGTGCTAGAACAATTCTAGATACACCTCTTTTTTCAAAAAATTTAACCCCATGTTTATTCATAACTGAAGCTTGTGTACTCATATGAATTTCAAAATCAGGATATATTTCATGAACTATAGAGCATAGACCTATATCTTGAATAATTAAAGCATCGATTTGTATAGTATATAAGTAGTCAATATATTCTAAAAGCATTTCAAATTCTTCATCTTTATAAAGTGTATTAACAGTTACAAATATTTTAACATTTCTTAAATGTGCATATTCAACTGCCCATAATAATTCATCATTATCAAAATTTTTTGCAAAAGATCTTGCATTAAACATCGTTCCACCTAAATAAATAGCATTTGCACCATTTTGTACTGCTGCAATGAATGCTTCTTTATCACCAGCAGGTGCTAATAATTCAATTTTTTTCATTATTATCCCTCCAAAAAAAGCAATAACAAATGTTATCGCTATATAATAGAAACAAGTTCATAACACATATGAGCTGAGGATTGACTTGCTTTTTTCAAATATTCATCAAATTGTATCGAACTATTTCCTTTTTCAAAAACATCACTTAAAGAACGTGTAATGATAAACTTTTTACCAAATGTATAACAAACTTGAGCAATTGTTGCTGCTTCCATCTCACTACACATAGCTTGTGGAAAATATTTACAAATATTAGATACTTGTTCTTTTTGAGAAATAAACTGATCACCTGAAACAATTAAACCAATATGTGAAGATAATGCTTTTCTTTCTAAAATAAGTTTTACTTTATCTAATAATTCATTATCTGGTTCAAAATATAATGGTAATCCAGGAACCTTTCCCATCTCATGACCAAAAGCAGTTACATCAACATCATGATGTGCTACCGCATTTGAAATAACAATATCCCCTACATTTTGATATTTTTGTAATCCTCCAGCAGAACCAATATTAATAACAAAATCAATATTATAATGAGTCATCATTAGTGTTGTGGAAATGGCTGCATTTACTTTTCCTATTCCTCCACGAAGTAGAATAATCTCTTTTTGATTCATTATTCCTTCATAAAAAGTATACCCTTGATATTCATTTGTCGTTTTCAAATCCATTAATTTTAAAATTTCATCAACTTCCTCTTGCATTGCCCCAATAATTCCAATCATTATACTTTCCCCTTTCGACAAATAAAAATAATTCGTTCACATTCTTCATTATACTTATAAAAATCACTATAATACTCTATATCTTCAAAACCGATTTTCTTCAACCATTCTAAATATTGTTCAACTTTAAAAGTCCTTTGATAATGATGTTCCTCAACAATTTCATCTTCAATTTTATCATGAATATAAATATAATGATGAACAAAACCACTATCAATCGTTTCAACACTCCATTGGAAAATAAAATCATCATCTTCCTCTTTTTCCTGATAGTTCTTTAAAATATGATCCATTTTATATAAACTATCGACATCAAAAATAAAAGTCCCATTTTCCTTTAATGAATGATAAACATTTGAAAAAGTATGAATAATTTCCTGTGATTCCAATAAATAATTAAGAGAATCACATAAGCATAAGATAAGATCAACAGGATAAGATGTAGAAAAATCACACATATTAACCTTTTGTAACATCAAGTCAACATTATCATACATTGCTTTTTGTTTAGTAACAGTTAGCATATCATCTGAAATATCTGTTGCAAAAACTTTTTTATTCTTTTTAGCTAATCGAATAGCTATTTCTCCAGTTCCACAACCAAGTTCTAATACCTCATTAAAATGACAATGATTATTAATAAATTGTTCATAATCATCATAAAACTGTGGATCCATTAAACTATCATAATAATAGGCAAAATTTTCATAACTCATTTTGCTAACATTCCTTCTAAATTAATACGAGGCATATCACCCCATAACTTCTCTAAATTATAACTATCTCTTTCTTCAGTAGCAAAAATATGACATACTATATCTCCTAAATCTATTAATAGCCATTTTGAATCTCTTAAACCTTCAATACTTTTTACCTCAAAACCATTTATTTCACATTCATCTTTGATATTTTCTTTAATAGCTTGCATTAATCTTTCATTATTTGCTGTACATAATACAAATGTATCAAAAATAGGACTTGCATCACGCATATCAATAGCTACAATATGGCTTCCCATTTTATCATCCATTGCTTTAACTACACACTCTAATTTTGTCATTATTTTTCTCCTTTAACCACATAAAAATTATATATTTCATAAAAACACTCGTCAATTTCTCTATTTTTCTTTTTTGAAAATTCATAAAACTCTATAAGCGAATTTCTAAAACCTCTATGAATATCTTCCTTGCAAATTTGTATTTGTTTTGATGAATCATAACCTCTCAATGGATCTAATTTATCAGCAACATAAACACATTTTCCAATAGATGAAATGTCAAGACTTGCTGTTGTATGATCTTCAATAGCTTTTAAAACAATCTCATCATCAATTAAATACTCATGTTCACTAACATATCTAGAAATCCATTGATGCCATATTGCCACAGGTTTACAAACATACTTAGGAAAATGATTTTTCATTATTTTTAATGATTCTTCATAACTCATTTCTTTGGCTATATCATGAAACATTCCCGCTATATAAGCTTGTTGGCCATTTAGATGATTAGCTTCGGCAATTTCTTTTGCTAATTGTGCAACACTACATGTATGTTTCCATCTTTTCTCTTTCATTTTTTTAGAAACAATTCCTTCTAAATATAATCCATTATTTGTTATATAATGTAAAACTTGAGGATCCAACATTTCAATAGATCCTTTCCTTATTTCACTACTAGATGCATAAATAGGAATATTTTTTAAAACTATAAAATGATATTTTTGAATATTTTCATTTTCTTGTTCATACCCTCCTCTTTGAAATGCTACAAGTTGGACAATTTCACTAATTTCTTGTGAACTTTTCCATTTATGAAAAAGAAGAGCTTGATCCATTCCCATAATATAATAATATTGAAAATGAGGATTTTGTTTTTTTAAAAATTTCAACGTATTAATTGTATAGTTTTTTTCTTGATTTTTAAAATCAAGTTCAACTGAATTCAGAATCATATTTTTCATATCTTGCAATGCAAGCTGAATCATCTGAACACGATTTTCTGTTGTTGTATTTGTTGCATCTTTCCATGGATTATGTTGTGTAGGAATAAATTGTATTTCATCAAGATGTAATTGTTTTAATGCTTCTTTTGCAATTTCAATATGTCCTTTATGAATAGGGTCAAAACTTCCCCCAAATAATCCAATCTTTTTCATGATAATTTATATATTCCTTTTTCACTTCTTTTATATAAAACTATGGTATGTCCTACGATTTGTACAACTTCCGATTTTGATTGAACGCTAATTTCTAAAGCAACTGTATTTACATCATCAGGACAAGTATCAAGAAGTTTCACTTTTATGAGCTCATGAGCTTCTAATGCATCTGATATACCTTTAATTTGATTAGTTGTTACTCCATCTTTTCCTACTTGAAAAATAGCAGAAAGATGATGAGCTTGTGATCTTAAATATCTTTTTTGTTTTCCAGTTAACATTTTTATTTTTTCCTTTCTATATTAATGATTCTCTAATAAATACTGAAATATGTGGAGGAACTTTGACTTCTATATCTCCACCTTCTGAACTTATTGTTATAAAACCCAAACCAGAAATAACAATATCACATTTCCCTTTTGGAATATGGAAAGAATATGTTTTCATTTGTTCAATTGATTCTATACCTTCTACTTCATATTGTAAAGCCTTATGACGATTATATAAATCATTTGCTTTTTCTAATTTTGTCCTATGTACTTTTAAGTTCTTAGAAAAATAAGTAATAAAACTTGCTTGATTTCCTTTTATATAATCAATCCTTGCTAATCCACCTATATATAATGTTTGATGATCTTGAATTTGATAAACCATAGGTCTTAATTCAGATTGAGGTATAACCTTTTTCATATCCTTCAAAGAAATCAAATGTGTCATTTGATTTTCATTAATAATACCTGGTGTATCATAAAGCATACTTTCATCATCAAGTGGAATTTCAATGAAATCAAGTGTTGTTCCAGGAAACTCTGATACAGTTATAAAATGCTCATCATTAATTCGAGCATAATGCTTTAATAAAGCATTAATAAATGTAGATTTTCCAACATTTGTAACTCCTACAACATAAACATCTCTTTGTTTTCTATATAATTGAATAGCATCATAAATTTCATCAAAATTTAGATTTTTCTTACCACTTGTAATAATAACATCTAATGGTTTTATTCCCTCTTCTTTCAATTGTCTTCTTACCCAATGTTCTAATTTTCTATCTTTAACCGATTTAGGTAATAAATCTCTTTTATTAGCTAAAACTAAGACATCATTATATGCAATATGTCTCATTAAACCTTGAATTAAACTTCCATTAAAATCAAACAAATCAATAATATAGACAACTAAACAATCCTTTTCACCAATTTGTTGTAATATTTTTAAAAAATCATCTTTTGTTAAAGAGGTTTCTTGAAGTTTATGATAATTTTTAATTCTAAAACATCTTTGACATAAAATTTGTTCATTATTCATGGCATTTTTTGGAACATATCCAATATGTTTTTCATTTTCATTTTGAATAATAGCCCCACATCCAAAACATTTCATCTCTTTATTCATATTATCCTTCCTTTACTTTCATATTGTACCTTATTTATTGAATTATTAAAAGAGTAAACATAACTATCGACAATTTTCATATATTGAATTGAGGTGGTTTATGTTTTCAACAATTATCGTTATATTACAACAGTTTTTATTTGTATCATTTATTAAAACCCAAGCATTTAAAAAACAGCTCACAACTCAAGAAGAAAATGATTATATTGAAAAATATCATAGTGGTGATATGTCAGCAAGAAATAAACTTATAGAACATAATCTTCGTCTTGTTGCTCATATTGCTAAAAAATATGAAGGAGGAAAAGACTTACAAGAAGATTTAATAAGTATTGGTACAATTGGTCTTATTAAAGCGGTAGATAGTTATAAGCCTAACAAATCAACAAAACTAGGGACTTATGCAGCAAGATGTATTGAAAATGAAATACTCATGCATTTACGTACTAATAAGAAGACAGCATTAGATGTATCTTTAAATGAAGTCTTAGGAGTTGATAAAGATGGTGGAGAAATGACATTGTTAGATATTCTTCCTTCAGAACAAAAAGAAATTATTGATCAAATAGAAACATCAGATCAAATTCTTAAACTCTATGATTATTTTCAACTACTCTCTCCTAGAGAACAAGAAATTTTAATTGATCGCTATGGTCTAAATAACCATAAAGAGAAAACACAAAAAGAAATAGCTAAAGAATTAAATATTTCTCGCTCTTATGTATCACGAATAGAAAAAAGAGCATTAGTTAAACTCTTTAAAGCATATCTTAATGATAAGTAAAAGAATATAAGGAAACCTTATATTCTAAAACTCACTATCATTATTAAACAAATCTTCAAAAGAAATAGGTTCAAAATGTTTTTCCTTTTGTTCCTCTTTCTTCTCTTTAACTATTTCTTGCTTTTGAATATCTTTTTCATGTCTATCCACTTTTTCAATTTCTTTTTTATCATCAATAAAATAATCTAATTCTATTTTACTTATAACTTCATCATGATTTTCTGATTGATTAAAAATCAATTGATCTTCTTTCAAATCTTTTATTTCTTCACAATGATACATATCAGTTGTTAACGTTTTTTCTTGATAAACAAATTGTATTTGTTGGTTCTTAATCATTGTAAGCACACTAGGCTTATTCATTAATTGACTAAAGCTATAATCTTTTACATCAATATCAATTATTTTTTCTTCAGTATATATTTTTAAAGAATCTTGAGGGTCTAAAACATAAGTATATAATGAATGAATAACATTTGTTTTAGGAGATTTAAAAATTAATGAACCCTTTGTTGCCCTATTACAACTAGGAATATCAGAAATATGTAATCTTTTTATTCCAGGTTGATTACTAATAACAATATATGAACTTGTCTTTAATGGATCAAAAACATTCATAGAAATTAATTGATCATTTTTAAGATTAATTCCTTTCATTCCTCCTGCTTTTAAACCTAAAATAGAAATTTCATCTTCACTGTATAATGTTGCATAACCTAACTGGCTAGTTAATACAATTCCTTGTTTTCCATCAGTTAAACTTATACTTTGTAATAAATCATCTTTTTTTAAATTCATACATTTTATAGATTTGGTAAAACGAGTAACCTCAAATTCTTTTAATTGAACTCTTTTTACCTGTCCTAATTGTGTAGCAAAAACAATATATAGTGGTAAATGAAAGTTTTTAACAAGAATAGAACCAATTATTTTTTCATCAGGAGAAACTTTAATTAAATAACTTATATGCTTACCAAGTTCTTTCCATTTAAATTCTTCTAATTTATGAATTGGAATATATAAATAATTTCCTTTATCAGTGAAAACCAATAATTTATCTAAAGTACTTGCAAAATGAAGATCAATTAATTTATCATCTTCTTTTTTTCCAAAAGCTGTATTTTCACTTGCTTTATATGACCTTTGTGAAATACGCTTAATATAACCATCTTGTGTAATTGAAACATAAATATCTTCAGGTAAAATCATAGCCTCTTCATTAATAATAACTTCTTGAATTTTTTCTTTAATTTCTGTTAAACGAGGAGAAGGATATTGTTTTTTGATTTGTTTTAATTCATCAATAATCACTTTTCTTAATACAGAATCACTATCCAATATTTCATGAAGTGTTTGAATAAGAGTTTCTAGTTCATGTTTTTCTTTTTCTAAAGCAACAATATCAGTATTGGTTAAACGATATAATTGCAATGTTACAATGGCTTCTGATTGCTTTTCTGAAAAGCCAAATTTGACTTGTATATTTTTCTTAGCATCTTGTTTATCTTTAGAACTTCTAATTGTATGTACAACTTCATCTAACATAGAAACAGCTTTTATTAAACCATCTACAATATGTTTTCTATCTTTTGCCTTATTTAAATCATAAATTGAACGTTTTGTAATCACTTCAATTTGATGATGAATATATCCATCTAAAATATTCTCAATTCCCATTAAAACAGGTCTTTTATCTTTAATAGCAACCATATTATAATTATAGTTTTTTTGTAAATCAGTATTCTTATAAAAATAATTTAATGTATTTTGAATATCCACATCTTTTTTTAAATCAATAACAATACTCAATCCATTTCTATCCGACTCATCTCTTACTTCAATAATTCCATCAATACTTTTATTAAAACGAATTTCATCTAATTTTCTAACCAATTCTGCTTTATTAACTTCATAAGGAATTTCACTGATAACTATTTTATTTATATTTTTTTCTTGAATAATTTCAGTTTTAGAACGAACAACAACTTTTCCTTTTCCTTTTTGAAAAGCTGTTTTTATTCCATCAATTCCTTCAACAATTGCTCCAGTGGGAAAATCAGGACCTTTTATAAATTCCATTAATTTATCCAAAGAACAATGAGGATGCAAGATTCTATATATTGTTGCATCAATAACCTCTCCAAGATTATGTGGCGGTATATCAGTTGCATAACCAGCAGAAATACCAGTTGCTCCATTGACTAATAAATTTGGATATTTAGCAGGTAAAACTGTTGGTTCATACTCAGTATCATCAAAATTTAAAGCCATTTGTACAGTTTCTTTATCAAGATCTTTTAATAATTCTAAAGCAATTGCAGATAATCTTGCTTCAGTATAACGCATAGCTGCTGCTGGATCGTTATCAATAGAACCATTATTACCTTGCATATCAACCAATGGTATACGCATCTTCCATTCTTGAGATAAACGAACCATTGCATCATATACAGATGTATCTCCATGAGGATGATAGTTACCAATAACATTACCAACAGTTTTAGCAGATTTACGATATGGTTTTAAATGTGTATTCCCTTCTTTATACATAGCATAAAGAATTCTACGTTGAACTGGTTTTAAACCATCTCTTACATCAGGTAAAGCACGGTCTTGAATAATATACTTTGAATATTTTCCAAAACGATCACCCATGATATCATCTAATGATTGTCTAATAATTTTTTCACTCATGCTTACCCTCCTTATTTTGTAATAAAAAATGAATCTTCCAATGAGAATTGCACATTGTCTTCTATCCATTCTCTTCTAGGTTCAACTTTATCACCCATTAAAACAGAAACTCTTCTTTCAACCAAAGCAGCATCTTCAATAGATACTTGAATCAAAGTTCTCGTTTCAGGATTCATAGTTGTTTCCCATAACTGATCTGCATTCATTTCTCCTAAACCTTTATATCTTTGAACACCATATCCACGACCAATCTGTTTTTTTGCTTCTTCAAGTTCAAAATCATCCCAAGCATAAACAACTTCTTCTTTTTTTCCATTTTTCTTAGAAACTTTATATAAAGGAGGCATTGCTATATAAACCTTACCTGATTGAATCAATCCTCTCATATAACGATAGAAAAAAGTAAGTAACAATACTTGAATATGTGCACCATCAGTATCTGCATCAGTCATAATAATAACTTTAGCATAATGTGAATCATCAGCATTGAAATCTGCCCCCACACCTGCTCCAACTGTATTAATAATAGTTGCTATTTCTTCATTTTTTAAAATATCAGACATTGCTGCCTTTTCAGTATTAACAACTTTTCCACGTAATGGAAGAATAGCTTGATATTTTCTATCTCTTCCTTGCTTTGCACTACCACCTGCCGAATCCCCTTCAACAAGATATAATTCTTTTTTCTTTTTATCTTTTGATTGTGCAGGTGCTAATTTTCCACTTAATATTTTTTCAGTCTTATTTCCTTTTCCCTTTCTAGCTTCTTCTCTTGCTTTCCTTGCAGCATTTCTTGCTTGAGCTGCTTTAATCATTTTATTAACTAACTGATTAGCAATTTCTTTATTTTCTTCTAAGAAATAATTCACTTGTTCATAAACAACATTTTCAACAATGTTTCTTGCTTCAGGAGTCCCTAATTTAGACTTTGTTTGTCCTTCAAACTGTAATAAAGATTCAGGAACTTTAATAGAAATAATAGCAGTTAAACCTTCTCTTACATCAACACCTTCAAGATTTTTATCCTTGGTTTTCAATAAACCATATTTTCTTGCATATTCGTTAAAAACTTTTGTAAACCCAGAACGAAAACCTGTTTCATGAGTACCACCATCACCTGTTCTTACAAGATTAACAAATGAAATTAAATTTTCTTGGTATCCTTCTATAAATTGAAAAGCAACTTCAACTTCTATAGGATTAGAAATATCATCAAATGATATTGTTTGATGTAATATTTTCTTTTCATAATTTAAATAATCAATAAAAGCTTCTAAACCATTATCATATTGAAATGTTTCATGTTTTCCTGTTCTTTCATCAACAATATTCATTTCAATCCCTTTAAGTAAAAATGCGCTTTCTCTTAACCTTTCACAAATTGTTGAATAATTAAATTCTGTTGTAGAAAAAATATTTTTACTTGGTAAAAAATGAATAGTTGTTCCTGTTCTATTTGTTTTACCAATAACTTCTAAAGGAAAAATTCTTTTAGCCCCATCTTCAAATCTTTGTTTATGAATCTTACCATCTCTATAAACAATAACTTCTAACCATTCACTTAAAGCATTAACAACAGATGAACCCACACCATGTAGACCACCTGAAGTTTTATATCCTCCATCCTCACTAAATTTTCCACCAGCGTGTAAAATTGTCAAGATAACTTCTGTTGTAGGTTTTCCTGTTGCATGCATTCCAGTAGGCATTCCACGTCCTTCATCTTCTACTTTAATACTATTATCTTTTCCAATTGTTACAATAATTTTCTTTCCAAATCCAGCTAAAGATTCATCAATAGAATTATCAACAATTTCCCATACAAGATGATGTAAACCTCTATAATCAGTAGAACCAATATACATCCCTGGACGTTTTCTAACAGCCTCTAAACCTTCTAAAATTTGAATATTTGATTCATCATATTGATTTGATTTCATCAAAAAATCCTCCTTTCATAACTATATTATTATATCAAAATCCCTTATTTTATGCTAGTTTAATTTTTATATATCATTGATGCCATCTATACAAGTTATAATGAAAATATTTGATTTTTTATACTATTAATGTATAATTATCACAAGGATGTGAAAATATGAAAATAGTAATAAGTTTACTTTTAATCATTATGAGTTATTTATATGGTTCTATACCATTTGCTCTTGTTATTGGAAAATTATTTTATAATACCGATGTTAGAAATCAAGGTTCAGGAAATCTTGGAGGAACAAATGCTGGACGTGTTTTAGGTAAAAAAGCTGGTATAAGTGTTATTTTATTAGATGCATCAAAATGTTGTATCTCTATATTAATTGCTAAAACAATATCTCATTATATGGGAATAAATCAAGATATTATTTATTTATGTGCATTTGCATGTGTTATTGGACATTGTTATCCAATATTTGCACAATTTAAGGGCGGAAAAGCAGTTTCAGTAGCAATTGGATATACCCTAGTAACAAATATTTATGCTTTTTTTGTTGCTATTGTTATATTTTTAATAACATTAAAAATATCTAAATATGTTTCTTTATCATCAATTTTAGCATCTTTAGCTATTTTAATTGTTTCACCTTTTATTGGTTATCCAATGATTGGAATCATCACAAATGTTTGTATAGTCATGCTACTTATTTATAAGCATAAAGAAAATATAAAAAGAATTAAAAGCAAAACAGAAAGTCAAATTACTTGGATGTAAAAAGAAATTCCATAAAAATTTAATATAATAAAATGAACCTCCTTTATTTAGATATCCTAATAAATGGGGTTCATTTCATTTAATCCTTTTATTTTGAAAATGATTCATTAGCAATATGTGGTAAAAATGAACATTCATTATAAAAATCTAATGTATAAACACCATGATCATAAAGAACACATGTTAATGAACATCCATCCACAACTTTTTGATTAAGTTTTACAAATTCTTTTTTTTCTAAACCTAACATAGTTGCAAGAAGAACAATAAAATACATTCCATGAGTTATAATCATTATTTGAGAATGATCAGGTAACTGTTGAATATCTTTCAAAAAAGAATGGACACGTTCAATCACTTGACCATATGATTCTCCCTCTGGAATGCAAGTAAATTTCTCAGGTTCATGCCATAACTGATAATATAAATCATGATTTTCTTTTAATATATCAGTTATTTTTTGACCCTCAAATATTCCAAAATTCATTTCCATCAAACGATTATCTTGAATAATATTCTGATTATCAAAAATAATCTTTGCAGTCTTATAAGCTCTTAATATAGGACTTGAATAAATATAATCAAATCGCATATGAGAAATGTATTCTTTTAAAGCATGAGCATTTTCAATACCTTCTTGAGTCAATGATGAATCCTTTCTTCCTTGCAATCTTTTTTCTTCATTCCATTGTGTTTTAGAATGACGTGTTAAATATATTTTTATCATAGTAAAAAATAAGGGAGTACCCTTATTTATATTGGTCATTAATATTTTTCATAATTCTTTTTATTTGTGTTTCATTAGGTTTACGTCCCATTTCCATAAACATCGCACGAATCATCTTTTCATTAATAGGTGGATTTTTCTTTAAGTTTCTCTTAAATAAATAACGAGAAGCAAAGAATCCTATAGCAAGACCAATAACAAGTCCAATAATTCCATTAACCATTTCATTTCCTCCATTTCATACTATTGAATATTATAGCATATATTACAAATTTGTAAAATAATTATAACTCAATCATATAAAAGTTTTTAGAAATTCCTTTTAAAATATCGAAAATAATTTGTTTATGTTCACTTTCTTCTACTTCTACATCATATTCATTCATCTGGATTTTTATAGACTCATTTGTAATAGGATTATACAAAGTATGTATACCATGATAATATGAATAGTCTTCTCTTTCATTAAGAATATTTAATAATATTTTCTTTTCTTTATGTATTGGAGAAAATAATAATTCAATCTGTTTTGATTCAAAAATACTATTTTGAGGTAAATATAATAATGAACCAAGCATTGGATATATTTCTACCATTTCATAAAAATTATTTTTCAAAAAAACAACTTTATATTTTCTCATTTTATTCACCCATAAATATTATATAAAAAATCATCTAAAAAGACTGTCAAAAAAAGAACCTATACAGGTTCTTATTTAAATTTTTTCTGTTTATCATATGTTGTATGAAGTAATTCATGAGCTACATGAGAATTAGGATGTCCTAAGAAATCTTCATATAACTTTTGAATTTGTGTGTTTTTATGAGATTTTCTTGCAGGCATAGCACGATCTTCATCATAAAGTGCTTTGGCTCTTGCACCCTTAAAATCAAATCCACTATTTCTAATTAAAGCATTGACATATGATTGTCCTCCACCATTAATACATCCACCAGGACATCCCATAATTTCAATAAAATGATATTTTGAACGTCCTGCTTTAATATCTTCTAACAATGGTTTTGCTATGGTCATACTATGAGCCACTGCAACATTGACAGTTAAATCTCCCACTTGAATTGATGCTTCTTTTAATCCTCTTTGACCACGAACAGCATGATATTCAATAGTATCTAAATCTTGTTGAGTTAATACATCTACAACTGTTCTTAAAGCAGCTTCCATAACACCACCACTTGCTCCAAATATAACTCCAGCTCCAGTATATTCTCCAAACATATCTTGATCAAACTCTTCATCTTTTAAATCAACAAAATTAACACCAAACATTTTAATAAGTTTTCCAAGTTCTCTAGTTGTTAAAACAGCATCAACATCTTTCATTTCTTTTTTTATCATTTGTGTTCTTTCTTTTTCTCCCTTTTTTGCAACACAAGGCATAATAGAAACAACATAAATATCCTTAGGATCAATTCTCATTTGTTTTGCATAATAAGATTTTAACATTGCACCTAACATCATATGAGGAGATTTACATGTTGATAAATTATCTAATAATTCTGGATATTCTTTTTCACAATAATTAATCCATCCTGGAGAACAAGAAGTAATCATTGGTAATTTACCATTATTTTGCAAACGATTTATAAATTCATATCCTTCTTCCATAATTGTTAAATCAGCACCAAAATTAGTATCATAAACTTTATCAAATCCAACTAACTTTAATGCAGCAACCATCTTACCAGTAACACGTGTACCAATAGGCATACCAAACTCTTCACCTAAACTTGCTCTAACTGCTGGAGCAGTTTGGACAACAACATGTTTATGTGGATCATTCAATGCTTCAATAACATTATGAACTTCTTCTTTTTCATATAATGCTCCAACTGGACAAACATTAATACATTGTCCACATTGCATACAATTCACATCAGCAAAGCTTTTATCAAAAACAGGTCCAACTTTTGTTTTAAAACCTCTATCCATAAAACCTAAAACACCTAATCCTTGATGTTTTTTGCATGATGCAACACATCTTCCACATAAAATACATTTAGATGTATCTCTAACAATACCTGGAGAAACTTCATCAAATGTAGGAGTATTTTTTTCACCTTTGAATGCATCTTCTCTAACACCTAATTCTTGACATAATCTTTGAAGTTCACAATTTGTATTTCTAATACAAGATAAACAATCTTTAGAGTGATTAGAAACAATTAATTCAACAACTCTTCTTCTCGCATCCAAAGCTCTCATTGAATTTGTTTTGACAACCATACCCTCTCTTACAGGATATACACAAGCAGCACATAAATTACGAACACCTTCAACTTCTACTTGACATACACGACATGCTCCTGTTCCAGTATAATCTTTTAAATAACATAAAGTAGGAATATGAATGCCATTTTCTCTAGCAACTTCTAAAATTGTTTTTCCTTCGTAAGTTTCCACTTGACGATTATTAATTGTTAATTTTATTTTTCCCATTCTTTCCACCTACTTTCTTATAATGACACCAAAGTGACATGCTTTTAAACAATTACCACATTTTATACATTTATCTTGATCAATACGATAAGGAACTTTTCCTAATTGACCATCAATAGCATTAGCTGGACATTGTCTAGCACAAAGACCACATTTACGACATTTATCTTCTTCTATTTCATAAGATAATAATGCTTTACATACTCCAGCAGGACATTTTTTATCAACAATATGTGCAATATATTCATCTCTAAACTGAGAAATTGTTGATAATACTGGATTTGGAGCAGATTGTCCAAGACCACAAAGTGCAGTATCTTTAATTGTTCCAGCAAGGGTTTCTAATTCATCCAATGTTTCCATAGTTCCTCTACCTTCACAAATATCCTCTAAGAGTTCTAACATACGTTTTGTTCCAATTCGACATGGTGAACATTTTCCACATGATTCATCAACAATAAAGTCCATATAAAATCTTGCTACATCAACCATACAATTATCTTCATCTAAAACAATCATTCCTCCAGAACCCATCATTGAACCAAGTTTTACTAACTCATCAAATCCAATAGGAGTATCCAATTGTTTTTCTGTTAAACATCCACCAGATGGACCACCTGTTTGTACAGCTTTAAATTGTTTACGATTAGGACATCCTCCTCCAATTTCATAAACAACTTCTCTTAATGTTGTTCCCATAGGAACTTCCACTAATCCAGTATTTACAATTTTACCACCTAAAGCAAATACTTTTGTTCCAGTTGAAGTTTCTGTACCAATAGATTTAAACCATTCTGAACCATTTAAAATAATTTGGGCAATATTAGCATATGTTTCAACATTATTAATAATTGTTGGTTTACCCCATACTCCTTTATGAGCTGGGAATGGAGGCTTAGGTTTAGGCATACCTCTTTCCCCTTCAATAGATTGAATCAATGCAGTTTCTTCTCCACAAACAAACGCTCCAGCTCCTAATCGAATTTCAAGATCAAAATCAAAACCACTACCAAAAATATTTTGACCTAATAATCCAAGTTCTTTTGCTTGAGCAATAGCATGTTTTAATCTTTCAACAGCTATTGGATATTCAGCACGAATATAAATATATCCATAATGTGCTCCTATGGCATATCCTGCAATAGCCATAGCTTCAATAACACTATGTGGATTTCCTTCAAGAATAGATCTATCCATAAATGCTCCTGGATCACCCTCATCAGCATTACAAATCACATATTTTTCATCACCTGGCTCATTTAATGCAAATTGCCATTTCATTCCAGTAGGGAAACCTCCCCCACCTCGACCTCTTAAACCACTATCTTTAATAACATCAACAACCTCTTGTGGTTGCATTTCTGATAAAACTTTACCTAATGCAAAATAGCCATCTTTTGCTATATATTCTTGTATATTTTCTGGATCAATAACTCCACAATTATGAAGTGCTATTCTTTTTTGTTTTTCATAGAATTTTGTTTTGTTAATATCATGAATTTCATTTGTTTCTTGATCAGATTCATTCAACATTAAACGATGAACAGGACGTCCTTTATAAAAATGCTCCATGACAATTTCTTTAACATCTTCCACTTTAACAGACTTATAAATAATATTATCAGGATAAATAGATACATTAGGTCCTACACCACAAAGTCCCAAACAACCAGTACGTAAAACACTAACTTCATTTTGTAATCCTAAAGAATTAATTTCAGATCGAAAAGCTTCAATTAACTCACCAGAATTTCCAATTGTACATCCTGTACCAGCACAAACTAATACTTGTATTCTTTCCATGCTCACCCCTCCTATTTTTTATATTTTCCTACAGTATATTCTTCTAAAATTTCATCTCTCATTAAGTGATGAGCAACAATTTCTTTTGCTTTCTTTGCATCCACTAAAACATATGTTGTTTTATTGTCTTCTTTATCAAAAACTTCAACAATTGGTTCTAAAGTACACATCCCTATACACCCAGTTTGTAAAACAGTTACAGGTAGTTTAGCTTTTGCAACCTCTTCTACTATTGTATTTAATACTGGTCTTGCTCCAGCAGCAATTCCACATGTTGCCATTCCTACAACAATACGATATTTTTGATCATCATCCATACGCATTGTCATTTTATTTTGAGCAGCCTCTCTAATTTTCTTTAAATCCTCTAATGATTTCATTGAGATAATCCCTCCTTCATATAATCTTTTAACCAAACAATAACTTCTGGTTCTGTTATCTTTACTTCTTCTAAAATACTTTTTATATCTTGAGTATTCATTATAAAATGAATATTATCAGTTTCATATTCAAATACATAGTCTATATTTTCATCAGCTTGAATTAAAGTCATTATTGTTTCAATAATATTTCCCATAATAGGAGTATCTATATGATTTTTAATAAATCTGGTTTTGACCTTTGTACCCTGATTTTTTTGGGAATGAATTGATAAATAACCACCTGTTAACTCTGCACTTTGCTTAAATAATGGAATACCTAATCCAACTTTACGTGTTGTCCTTGTTGTGAAAAATGGATCAATAACTTTATCCACTTCTTCTTTAGTCATTCCTTGTCCATTATCTGTAATTTCAATATCCACAATATTCTTTTGAATACTATCAATAATTCTTATATCAATTTGACTTGCTTGTGCACGTATAGAATTATAAGCTATATCTAATATATTTAAAGCCAATTCATCCATAACGTTTCCTCCATAATCCATAAAACTCATCTTTACTTATTTGATGAATAGGTTCACTAATCATATCTAAACGATGCGCATCACTATTCATGAAAAAAATTGTTTCTTTTAAAAATGGATATTGTTCTTGTAAATAATCTTTTTGATCTTCTTTTGTTACCTCAATAGCATCAAAATCTAAAGAACCATTAATTTCAAAAAATACATTCATAATTGAAAATCTATCAGACATTGCATGTGCTAATACAGCTATACCACCTAATTGATGAATCGATGCAATAACCTCTTTAATAGATAAATCTAAAGATTTAATTAATAATCTAGGTTCTTCATTTATAATTTGATCTAAATCATTCATAATATATTGATGACCAAAATAATCATAATCATTTGGTTCTTCAATTAAATAATTATCTAAAAATTGTTGAATATCATCTAGTTTTATATTTTTTAAAAAATAACCAAGAACATGAATTTCTTCTCTTGTCTGAATTTCAACACCATAAATATAATCAATTTTATCTTTTGCAACTTCTTCCAAATAATAAAGTTGTTTAACAGAATTATGATCAGATATAGCGATCAAATCCAAACCTTTAATATAAGCCATATTAACAATATTATTTAATGTCATATCATCATCACTACAAGGTGATAATGCTGAATGAATATGCAAATCATAAAACATTTTATAAACCTGCCTGATAAATTTTTTTACATAATGTAAATGCATCCAATGATGATATCATTAATGGAATACCAAGTTCGTTAGCTTTTAATACTGTTTCTTCATCTGGTTCAACATTTTCTACAAAAATAATTGCACTAAAATCATTCAACTCTGCAACTGCAATCACATTGATATGTCTTTGAACAGTTAACCATACAGATTGTTCTTTTCCATTAGCCATAACAAAACTTAATAAATCACCAATATAAACATCATAAATCTTTTTATCATCTTTAATTTCATTCACCAATCTTATTCCATCAACAAGACTTAATTCACTTAATTTCATGTTTTCACCTTTTCTTTACACGACATGCATGGATATCGACTTTTCCATTAACTATTCCTTGTGCTAAACTTCGACAATTTGCAAATCCACAAGCTCCACAATCATATTGTGGTAAAGTTTCAAGTATTTCATTAACTTTATTAAACCATATCATTCTTTCTTTCATAGATTTCATTTCTTGATGATTCATCTGACGATTTATTAAATAATCCTTTTCTTCTAAACAAGCTATTTCTCCAACACATTCATCTAACAAACTTTCAATGTTGTAACATCCTTCAAATGGATTAGACCAAAGATAATATCCACCTATACATCCTTGATAGCAAGCATACATAGCAACCAAATCAACATGTTGAATACGATCAAATTCAATCAAATCAAGTAAACTTTTAGATTGATTTAATCCTTCCACACGAATAACTGAAAGACTTCTATTTCCAAATAAATCTTCTACATTATTTTTTACACCATATTTATTAATTTGTATAGGTAGCTTTTCATAGTTTTTTAATTTATTTATTTTAGGAAAAATATGTGAAATACTTAAAGCATAATCAATATGAGATTGCATATTTCCAAAAGGTTTTTTTGCTAAAGTCATTTTTCCAACACATTCACATAATGAATAAATACCTACATCTTTATTTTTAAACCTCTGTCTTATCTTTTTAGCAGCAATTTCAACAGGATAATCATAAGGAAGTATATGATCAAATAGAGTTGGATATTTCTTTTCTATTAATTCATTAATAGTTGGACAAAATGATGTTAACCAAATTCCTTCTTTATCTTGACTCTCTTGAATTGCTTTTTTATACAAGAACCCTTCTATATCACTATATTGTTCTACTTTATCAAAACCCAATTTTAAAATAGCTTGACAAATTCTTTGAAATTCATCAAAAGATTTCAAATCAGATAATAAACTGGTAGGTATTAAAGCAATATTATACTCATGTTCATGTAATGTTTCACTGATATGAACACCTTGAACTTTTAAAACTCTTGAAGGACACTCTTTAATACAAACATCACAATGAATACATTGATTTTCATCAATACTCACTTCATAATTAACTATTGATATTGCATCAGTAGGACAAGATTTTAAACACTTGATACAATTATAACACTTTTTATCCAACCAACTTATAACTGGTTTCATTCAAATGTCATCCTTAAATGTGTACCATCTTTTGAAGATTGAATATCAAATGTTGATGCACAACTCTTCATATTATCTAATCCCATACCTGCTCCAAATCCAAATTCTCTTGCTTTTTTAGAAGCTGTTGAATAACCAGGCTTTAAAGCCAATTCAATATTTTCAATTCCTGGTCCTGTATCATCAAATGCTAATTTCACTTTTCCATCATCATTAACCTCAAATGTAATAGTTCCACCATTAGAATGAATAACCAAATTGATTTCAGCCTCATAACATGCAATAGAAATTCTTTTTAAAACTTTAGGATTAATACCAAGCATTTTTAAGGTCATTTTTATATCTCGTGATGCTTGTCCAGCATCCTCATAATTATCTTTTAATATTGTATATGTTTTTTTCATTTACCTAATCCTTTTTCATAAAGACGTCCACATGTTTCATACATTGTATAATTTGTTATAAATAAGCTAATATTACTCATTTTTGCTCCTTTTATCATATGTTCATCAACATTCTTCCCTCTAACCAAAAGAACAGCAGCTAAATCCAATGTACTAGCAGTATGAAAAATTTGCATATTAGCAAGTCCTGTAATTAATAATTCTGTTTCATCAGCATCTCTTAAATGACATAAAGCGTCAGACATCAAATCACTTCCAAATGCACTTTTAAAGTCAATATCATAAACACCTTCATTATCAACATAAACTTCTTTACCATTTACAATTTCTAATATTTCCTTTAATTTCATGCCATAACTTCTTCTTTCTTGTAATTTAAAACAAGCATTTTTAAATCTTCCAATTGTTTTGTACAACCAAAAACAGTTCCATCAACACTAACAACTGGTGCCAATCCACATGCCCCTACACAACGTGTTGCATCAATAGAGAAAATACCATCTTCACTTGTTCCATTAACAGGAGCTCCAGTCATTTCTACCAATAAATCTAAAATTGTTTGTGAGCCATTAACATAACAAGCAGTTCCCAAACAAACACTAATGACATGTTTACCTTTTGGTTCAGTTGTAAATTGGGAGTAGAAAGTTACAACACCATAAATTTTAGAAATTGGTTCACCCAATGTTTCACTCATTTTCTCCATTGCTTCAAAAGGAATATACCCTAATTCATTTTGAATTTCATGAAGCATAAGCTTAATAGGTCCTTTTTCATCTTTGTGTCTATAGACTACATCATCTATAAAATCCAAAGATTTCTGATTTAATTTTTTCATATTCTCACCTCTACTTATATATTCATATTACAAATAATATATATCTATATTTATTTGTATATATTTACAAATATTATAACATAATTTTCATATATGAGAAACCGTTTTCAATAGTTTCGAAAAAAACTGCTAATATTTTATATTAACAGTTTTTTCTTCTACATATTTAAAAAAGTATTAACAACATTTTCTACTGTAAATCCATAATTTGGAATAACAATATTAGCTGGTGCGCTTGTTCCAAATTGATTAACAGAAATCATTTTTCCATCTAATCCTATGTATTTATGCCAACCAAAATCAATCCCCATTTCAATACCTAAACGTTTACGCATAGAATGTGGTAAAACTGATTCTTTATATTCATCAGATTGTTGATTAAACAACTCCATAGATGGCATTGAAACCACACGAACATCATGTCCCTTTTCTAATAATTCATTTTTAGCCTTTATAGCTAATTCTACTTCACTACCACTTGCTATTATAATACCATCCAAATGTTCTTTCTCTGGTGATACAATATATGCTCCTTTAGAAACATCTTCAAATGTTGCTTTTGTTATATTAGAAACATTTTGTCTAGTTAAAATCAAAGCAGTTGGTTTATCCTTTGTTTCGATAGCAATTTTCCATGCAGCACTCATTTCATAAGCATCTGCTGGTCTTAACACTTGAATATCTACCATAGAACGCATCATAGCCAATTGCTCAATAGGTTGATGAGTTGGTCCATCTTCTCCAACAGCAATAGAATCATGAGATAATGGTAAAATAATTGGTAATTTCATCAAACATGACATTCTCAATGCTGCTTTAAAATAATCACTAAACACTAAGAATCCACCAGCAGCTACCTTAATTCCCTTATGAAGGGTTATACCATTCATAATAGATACCATAGCAAATTCTCTAATTCCAAAATAAAGATTACGTCCTGTATAATTTTCACAACTAAAACGTCCACCATCTTTGATAACAGTTTTTGTTGAACTTGCTAAATCAGCAGTTCCAGATAAAAATGTTGAATTTTGTTTAGCAATAGCATTAATAAGCTTTTCACTCGTATTACGAGTTGCTTCACTTAATCCATATGGGAAATCATTAACTAAATCTTCATAATCAAAAGTATAGTTTCCTTGTATTGCTTGTTGTAACTCATTGTATAAATCTGGATATTTTTCCTCATATGCTTTTAATGATTTATTCCATTTATTATATAAACGTCTACCACGATCATATATATTCTTTTTAAAATCTTGATAAACTTCTTTTGGAACAAAGAAATCATCATAATCAAATCCATATGATAATTTAGCATTTTTTCCATCTTCACACCCTAAAGGTGATCCATGAACTTGACTTGTCCCTTGATTTTTAGAACCATAACCAATAATTGTATCAATAATAATCATTGTTGGTTTGAATTTTTCTTTTTTACCTTTTTTAATAGCTTTTAAAATAGCTTGAATATCATTTCCATCATCAACACAAAGCACTTGCCATCCCATAGCTTCATATCTCTTTTTGACATTTTCACTAAATGAATAATCTATAGGTCCATCCAATGTTACATGATTAGAATCATATAATACAATTAATTTTCCTAATGATAAATGTCCAGCAATTGAAGAAGCCTCATAAGTTACTCCTTCTTGCATATCTCCATCACCACATAATACATATGTATAATGATCAACAATATCAAATTCTTCCTGATTATATTTTTCTGCTAAAAAGCGTTCTGCCATAGCCATTCCTATAGCCATAGGAATTCCTTGTCCCAAAGGTCCACTTGATGCATCTACTCCATCTGTTATATCAATTTCTGGATGTCCAGGTGTACGACTTTTCCATTGTCTAAATGCTTTTAAATCATCCATCGTCAAGTCAAATCCAGATAAATGTAATAAACTATATAACAAAGATGATGCATGTCCACTTGCTAAAACAAATCGATCTCTATTGAACCATTGAGATTCTTTGGGAAAAATCTTCAATTCGTTTGTAAATAAAGTATATAAAGCTGGTGCAGATCCTAAAACCATACCAGGATGCCCTGAATTAGCTTTATTAATCATATCAATTCCTAAAGATCTAATTGTTGCTATTGATAACTCTGCTTGATTCATTCTCCATTTTCCTCCTCAAAACACATAGTTATTATACACAAAATAACTACATTAGGAAACTCTTATTTAATAAATTTGTCGAATTTAATTCATTTTTTTCATTTTTTTAATTTTGTGAGGGGTTACATCTTGACCGTTAGCATCAACTACCTTTATATTTTTAAGTTGTTGTTTAAAACCACTTCTAAAAGCACGTAAATAGGCTTGCCTTAATTCTTGTTGTCTTTCTTTTTCCTCATCAGTCAATCCAATAGTTTTACTTTTATGAGCAAGCTCATTAATCTCTTTAATCATTTCATCACTTATTTTTGCCATAAATCCTCCATATATAAAAAGACCTAAGAGCTTTTAGATATTATCCCTGGTTTATACAGGTGGGTATCTTGTGTTCGATTTTAGGATTCCTATTCATAGATAGGCTTTCAACACCATCGACCAACAATCAGATTCCCTTATCTATCGTGTAGGAAATACATATTCTCTTAGGTCAGCCACATTATAACATAAAAATTATATCTGTAAACCTACTTTGAGGTAACTATAAATGTACTCGTTAAATTTTCCTGAAATAATGGTTTCAATTCTTCCATATCTTCTAAGGTTAAATGAGATAATGTATCAATCAAATCAAAAATAATATGTCCTTCAAAATAATAACGACTAAATAAGTTTGCTATTCCTTCAGGACTATTAAATACACTAATTAATACTCCTATATTTTTCTTTTTAACTCTTTCAAAATCTATTTCACTTATTTGATAATCTTTCATTGTTTGAATAAGTTCAATAATTTTACTTTTTAAACGCTCTGGTTCAAAAGTATCTCCACCTATTTGTAAAAAACAATAATCCCTTTCTTGGGTAAAATTAGCACTAAAACTAGAATTAATTAAACCTTCATCAATCCATTTCTCATATAAAGGTGAACTTTTTGCAAACAACAAATCTAACAATAAATTCATTGCTAACTCTCTTTTTAATTTATGATTTACATCAATCAAAATATCATTAATTTTCATTGATACAATAACTTTAGGCATCACAACATCCATTTTTAAAACTTCATATTTTTTATCAATTTCCAATGGTTCTTCATGTTTAAACCTCTGAATATCCGATTCATTATGAAATTTTTTCTTCTCTTGATTTTGGCGTATTCTTTCCATTGTTTCTTGAACATCTATATTACCAACAATAAATAACATCATATTACTAGGATGATAAAAAGTACGATAGCATTTTTCTAAAACTTCTTTGTTAATTTCATTAACCGTTTCTACTGTACCTGCAATATCTATTTTTACAGGATGTTTTTGATATAAATTTTGAATACTTCCAAAATAACAACGCCAATCAGGATCATCATCATACATTCCAATTTCTTGATTAATAATCCCCTTTTCTTTTTCAACTGTTTCATCTGTAAGATAAATATCTTGTACAAAATCTAACAATAATTCAGTACATTCCAATTCATGAGATGTTGTATTAAATAAATACGCTGTTCTTGATGATGAAGTAAATGCATTCGTACTTGCTCCTAAAGCAGCAAACTTATCACTAGCATCTCCATCTTGCATTTCAAACATTTTATGTTCAAGAAAATGAGCAATACCATCAGGAACATTTATCATTTCATTTTCATTTAACGGAATGAATGTTGTATCAATAGCTCCAAACTTTGTTGAAAATAATCCATATGTTTTAGAAAAACCTAATTTAGGTAATAAATATACTTTTAAACCATTATCCATTTCTTCATAAAATAATGACTCTTGAAGAGTATCATACTTAATTGTTTCCATTGAACTCCTTTCCTGTAAGAAAGAAAATTGTATCAAGTTGAATTTGTTGAGAAACTTGAATAATTTCTTCTTTACTTACATTCAATATTTTTTGAATATATTCATCATTTGTTTCTTTTTTGTGAGTAATATCTCTATTATATGATAAAGCAATCATACTTCCTGCATCATCATTTGTTTTCTTTAAGGCATTTTCTAGCAAACCCTTTGTAATTTGAATTTCTGAATCTTCAAGATGACCATTTTGAATATCTTGAAGTTGTTCACTAATTAACTTTAAAGCCTTATCATAATCTTTGGAATCTATACCAGCATTAACTATCATTATACCATTAAAGGCATCATAGCTTGATGATACATAATAACACAAACTATTTTCTTCTCTTACAACTTTAAATAAGCGAGATTGTGAAAATCCTCCAAAAATAGCATTAAAAACTGTCATTGCATAATGTTGTTTACTTAAAAAATCACAATTAATTTGATATCCAATATTTAATTTAGATTGAGTAATATCTTGTTTTTCAATCATTTCTACTTTATCTTTCTTTTTTGATTGAAAAATATAACTTGATGAATATTCAATTTGATTTTCTGGAAATTGTAAATATCTTTGAAATACATTAACAATTGATTCATCTATATCACCTACAACATATAAATGTTTCTCATCTTCATTTATACACTTTAATAAATATTGATATAAATCTTTTGCTGTTATTATTTCAATATCTTCTTCATAACCTGTACTTGAAATTCCTAAAACATCATCATGTCCCATATATTCAAATAATTTATCTAAAGAATAAGAAAACTTATCATCCTTATTAACCTGTAATCTTTCCTTTAATTCTTTCTTTTTTTGTTCAACAATCTTTTCATCAAAAGCATTATTATGAATAAAAGGATCATAAAATAAATCACTTAATAATTGAATTTGATTAATTAATAAAGAATCATTTTGAGGTAAATATCTTTCATTCACAAAACTTGAATTAACATTAATAATTTGTGATTGTCCTTTTGTTCCAATATGTGATGATAATCTTGCTCCATAGTTATCATCCAAATACATAGCTAATTTTTTTGTAGATGATAATTTTTTTGTTGCTGCAATCAAAACAAAGGTTAATAAAGTTCTCATTGTTGTTGTTTCTTTAGTTAAAGTATTTTGTAATCGTAATGATACTGTCATTGTTTTAAATTTTTTTGTGGGAATAAGATGCAAAGTATATCCCTTCATTTGATATGTTGTTTCCATATATCCTCCTTTACAATTTTATATTCATATTATACTCATTTTTCTACAAAATAAAATAAAAGAGATGAAAAAACATCTCTTTATAAATCTTCTTCATTATACTGTCTTATAAAAACTTCACGTGGTTTACTTCCTAATTGTGGTCCAATAATACCTTCCTCTTCCAAACGATCAATAATTCTTGCAGCCTTATTATACCCAATTCTAAACTTTCTTTGTAAAAGTGAAGTGCTTGCTTTTTGTGCTTGAATAACAAATTCTCGACACATTTCATATTCCTCATCTTCACTATCATAATCTTCACTAGAAGAAGATGACATACTTGTTACTTTTGCATTAACATATTTATCCTCATATACTGCTTCTTGTTGAGTAGAAACATAATGAACAATAGATGCCACTTCATCATCAGAAACAAAAGCACCTTGAACACGTATAGGAGATGAAGCTCCCATTGGAGAAAATAACATATCTCCTTTTCCAAGTAATTTTTCTGCTCCAGATGTGTCTAAAATTGTACGAGAATCAATACTAGAAGAAACAGCAAAAGCAATACGTGAAGGAATATTAGCTTTAATAACTCCTGTAATGATATCAGTTGATGGTCTTTGTGTTGCTACAATCAAATGAATACCTGCTGCTCTTGCCATTTGTGAAATACGCATAATGCAATCTTCAACATCTTTACTTGCTACCATCATCAAATCTGCCACCTCATCAAGTATAACAACATGATAAGATAGAATTTCTTTTTGATCAGATTCATCTTTGTCTAAATTATACTCTTTAGCAAATTCATTATACCCTTTTATATTTCTTGCATTCACACTTGCAAATACATCATAGCGTCTTTCCATTTCAGCAACAACTTGATGCAAAACAGCAGCAGCTTTTTTAGGATCAGTAACAACAGGAGATAATAAATGTGGTACGCCATTATAAACAGATAATTCAACTTTTTTAGGATCAACTAAAATAAGTTTAACTTCATCAGGTTTAGCACGCATAAGAATAGATGTAATAATAGTATTGACACAAACAGATTTCCCTGATCCTGTTGCTCCTGCAATTAATAAATGTGGCATCTTATCTAATTCAGTATAAACAGGTTTTCCAGACACATCTTTTCCTAAAGCAACAACCAATTTATTGTTTTCTAACTTTTTTTCATCTGATAGTGTCTTAAAAACATCTTTAAAAGCAACCATAGAAGCAGATTGATTAGGTACCTCTATTCCCACATATGGTTTTCCAGGAATAGGTGCTTCAATTCGAATATCAGCAGTTGCTAATGCTAATTTAATGTCATCCTGCAATTGTAAAATCTTATTTACTCTTGTTCCAATATCCAACTTTAATTCATATTTTGTAATTGTAGGACCAATAAACGCATTTTCAATTGTTGCATTGACACCAAATTGTTTTAAAACATTAGTCAATCTCATAGCATTTTGATTAGCTGTTGTTCTTTCTTTATTAGCATTATTTGTCGATTTTGTTGATAATAAAGATAATGGTGGTAATTGATATTGTGATGATATTGACTTTTTAGGCACTGAAGCTTCAATAACATCATTTGTTTTTATTTTTTCTTTCTTTCTTTGTGCTTTTGGTTCAAAATGTTTTTCTTCATGAACCTGTTCCATTTCTTTAATATCTAATTTTAATTCTTCTTCATCAAATTCAAAAGCTTTTGTAATTTCAGGAGTTATTGGTTCTTCTTTAGGATCATCAAAAGCTTCATCTGGAAAAATAGCAATTGTTTCTCCTTTTGAAAAGAAATCAAAGAAATGAGATTTTTTCTTTAAGACAATTGTTTGAGTTTGTGGTTCAATTACTTCATCTTTCTCTTTTTTTATTTTTACTTTTTTCTTCTTTTCCTTTGCTTGATAAGAAACATATAATTTACTGAATAACAATATAATTCCTATCAATAAAACAACAATGGAAAAAATTAAAGTACCTAGATTATCAAAAAGAGAACTTAAAGACCCATAAAAGAAAGTTCCAATAAAACCGCCTTTATTAAATTTCTTACTTTGTAAATATGTATTAATAACCCCAAAACCTTTTAATTTAGCATCAGAAGGAATAGTTGCTAAAACAAGTGAAGAAGCATATATTAAATATAAACCAATAGCTTCTGGTCCATTAAAACGTGGTAATTTTGCATGATAAATAATATATATACATATAACAGCAATTGTTGCATAAATAATTCCATAAAGATTTCCAACTAAAAAACTAATACTTAGATGAATATATTGACCTATAAAACCCAAACGTAATGTTCCAATAACATCAAAAAATAAAACCAACAACATTATTATTCGTAATCGTAAAGTTTCACTCATAATTTCTTCTTTAGATTTTTGTGTGCGTTTTGTTTTAGCCATTATTCTCACCTCTCTTGTTTTTCCATTATAACAAATTTATACTCTATTGAAAAGAAAAAGCAAGATTTTCTCTTGCTTATATCTCTATAACCACACTAATAAAAACTGGTCTTTTTCCTGTTTCTTTCACAATATATCGCATACATTGTTCTTTCATCATTGCTCGTATATCTGCTGTTTCTAAAGTAAAGTCATTCTTCCAGTTCATAACAACATTTTCACAAACTTCTATAATATGTTTAATCAAATATTCTGAATCTTTTAAATAAACAAATCCCCTTGTTTGACAATCTGTTTGAGCTATAATTTCTTTAGTTGCTCTTGAAACAGTTAAACCAACAATAACAACACCATCATTAGCTAATTGAATACGATCATCAATTACTTTTTCACCCACATCACCAATACCAATACCATCAATCATAATATCTTCAATTTCATATGTATCTCTAGTATTCATTAAAACACCATTTTCAAAGGAAATACATTCTCCATTATCAACAATAATAATTTTGTCTTTATCTATTCCCATATCCATAGCAATATTCATATTAGAAATAAAATGTTGATATTCTCCTTTTATAGGAATATAGTATTGAGGTTTAAAAATTTGAATAATAACTTTTATATCCTCTTCTGATGCATGCATAGAAAATAAATCTTTATTCTTTAACAAATGAATATGAGCATCTGTTTTATATAATCCATTATGTGCTTTATTAGCGATTTTTTCAGTTCCAGGTAATACAGGCGATGCCACAATAAAGGTATCACCTTTTCTAAGTTTTAATAAATCATCTCCACCATCAATAATATCACATATATCATGGTAAATTCTTCTTGGACTTCCACTCAATAAAATCACATAATTACTATCATATTGAGGATAACCAATATTTTCTTTTTTCCCTACTAAGTAAGTTGGTATATCAATAATAGGCTTTTTAGATTTCTTCCCAAGACGTAAAATACTATTTGTATTATCATATTTATCTCTACCATAAAAAACTATTTGTCTTTTATACTTCTTTGTTAATTCAATAATTTCTTTTGTTCTAAAAACATTTTGAGCATAACTAGATATAATAATACGTTCATTACTATCTTCAAAAATACGTTCTATTTTATTTGTTAATTTATGATTTGGAGATGTATATCCCTCATGTTTAGAACCTGATGATTCAACCAATAAAGCCAAAACACCCTTTTTTCCAATTTCCATCATTTTTTGAATATCACATCTAAAACCTTCTGGTGCTCCAAAATCAATAATAAATTCTCCACCATATACAATATATCCTTGCTGCGTCCATAAAGCTACACCAACACTTCCAGGAATAGAATGTGTAACTGGAAAGAATTCCACAGGAATACCAGCAATATCCAGTGAAGCATTTCTTTTCACACGATTTAAACTTAAATTCAAATGAATATGATTATGTCTTTCATAACGTTCTATCATTTGTTCAATTAAATCTGCTGTTAAATTAGGAGCATATACTGGAACATTCACAGTTTGTAATAAATATGGTAATGCAGCCATTGCATCATCATGAGCATGTGTAATAATGATTGCTACAATTTGTTCTAATTTCTCTTCTAAATATGTAAAACTAGGAATAATAATATCGACCCCTAGTTTATCTGAATCAGGAAAACGAAAACCTGAATCTATTATAAATATCTTTTCATTAATTTCAATGCAGTACATACTTTTACCCATTTCAGCTTGACCACCAATAGGTATAAATTTTACTATATCATTTTTCATTATTAACTCCTTTCATTATTTTTCATTTTTTTCTATATTTATTATACATATGATGAGTATTCATGTATAGTCTTTTTCAAAAGTATGACTATCATATCATACATTTCAAACATCTTCAAATTATTTTCTATATTTTTCTATTAATGGGGCTAATCTTACTTGTGACTCTTCACTAATAGTCGTTAATGGAAGACGTAATATATTTTGAATATACCCTAGTTCACTTAAGATATACTTAATAGGTGCAGGTGATGGTTCAATAAAAATATATTCACTAATTAATTTTAAATAACGATCATCAAAAATATTTTCATTTTTACATATCTTTTCAATAAGTTGAAAATCAAGATGACTTGTTACTGAAATAATTCCATCTGCTCTTTGTTTTAACCCTTCTAATAACAAGTGGTCATCACCTATATAAACTTTAAACTGTGATAATTCTTCTTTAATAGTTTGAATATCATTCAGTTCTCCACATTGCTTCATTCCTATAATATTTTTATGTTTATTAGCTAATCTTATTACTGTTGATGGAGCAATTCCAACTCCACAACGACTCGGAATATTATAAATCATTATTTTCTTTGATGTAGATGCTGCTATTAAATCAAAATGTTTATATATTCCTTCTTGACTTGGTTTAATATAATAAGGAACAATAACAAGATAAGCATAAATTCTTGGATCATCTTTATACATATGAATATGTCTAATAACCTGAGAAGTACTATTAGAACAAATACCTATAATAATGCGTATTTGAGGATATTTCTTCAAAATATTTTCAACTAAAATTCGTCTTTCATCTAATTTTAATGTTGAAGTTTCTCCTGTTGTTCCACATAATAAAAAGGATTTATTTCCTTCTTCAATTAACTTATCAATAATTCTATATAATCCTGGATAATCAATGGATTGATCTTGATTAAATGGTGTTATTAATGCTGTAAAGATTTCCTTCATATTGATTATACCTCCTTATATCCTAACAAGAATGGTTGATATTGTTGATGATTTAAAGCACACTTAATAGTATCATTAACTTTATTCTTACAAGCAACAACACTATTAGGTTTCTTTTTATAATCATCTTGATACATAGGAACAACATAATAATTTTTCATATTCATCAAAGTCAATAAATTCTTTCCACTATTTGCTAATATATCATTAGAATACACTCCTAAAACAATAGGACATTGATTTCTCAAAGAAGACTTAATTAACATCGTTACAGCATTATCATTAATTCCATAAACGAGCTTAGCTAAAGTATTAGCATCACATGGATAAACCAAAACAACATCTAACTTTTTTTGAGGACCATAAACCTCAGCCTCCTGAATAGTTGTATGAATATCTTTGTGAATCACTTCTTTAATTTTTTCTTTTAAATCTTTTTCTGAATAAAATCTTGTATTCATCTCATCAACATGTTCACTCATAAAAACTTCTATATCAAAATTTTGAGAAACTTTCTTTAAAACTTCTAACATATCATCCATACTACAAAAAGAACCAGTAATACAAAATCCCATTTTATTCATTTTTAAACATCCTTTCTATTTCATCAGCAATCATTTTTCCTGCATAACCATATGCATATTTATTAGGGATAGATGGCAAAATTTGACTATTTAATCCTATTGATAAAGCATAATGATGATCAATACCATATGGATATGATGCAATATCAACAATTAAAATATCTTTTTTAGCTAAATCTAATTTCTCTTTTTCGATAATGATGCTTGGTATAGTGTTAATTAATATATCTACTTGACTAAGATCCACATCTTTCAAATAACAAAAACAACATCCTAAACTTTCAATATTATCTTTCCATTTTTTATTTCTAACAGCAACTGTTACTTGAGCTCCCATAGCTTTTAAATATTGAATAATCGGTTGAGCACAATGTCCATATCCTAATACTGTTATATAACTATGATAAATAGGATATCTTCTATGAACAATTAAATATGAAATAAGCCCTTCTGCTGTTAAAATACTATTCTTTCTTACAAATTCTTCTTTATCTAATAAAGCACAATAATGAAAATGATATTCATTTGATAATTCTTCAAGATAATCATTATGAATAAGAGTTAAAAGAATACAATCTTTTTTTAAATTTTTAAAAATATGATCTGGAATGACTCTTGTTTCAGTATTCATCATTAATCTATTTTTTCTATCAATACCTTTTGCTCCCATATAAATAATATCTGCATACTTTATATCATTCAACTGATCACTCACATAAATACCTCGATGGACACATTCTTCCATCAATTCTAAAGAACGCATATCATCATGATTTACAAATATTAGCATATTCCACCTCAATACTAATCTATGTTAAAAGATACATAAATGTGAAAAAGAAAGATTAAGATAATCTTTCTTCCTCACAACTTATAATATCATCAATCATCATAATCAAATTCATAAGTGGCTTTGTTATCATATGAATGACTTCTTCTATCATTTCCTTATCATTAGAAAAATCTTTATTCAATGTTATATCATATATAACTCTCAAAAGAAAACGATATAATTCTTCATTTTTTCCAACATATGTATCCAAAAAAATCTTTATTTTTTGTTTAGATAACTTTTCATATTCAAAATGAACATGTATATCATTATCCAAAATAAGTGTATTGGAAATTTCAACATTCATTGCATCTAGTCTTACATGACTCATATTTATACCTCCCTACTTATATATTCAATATTTATATCGATTTTTCTTTAAAATAATTATATAATTAAGAAAAGAGGTGCTTTATGTTATATCTAATTATTTTTATAAGTACAATATTTTTAACATCACGTGGTCATCTTATGTATGAGAATCTTACTGGTGTTGCTCAAATATCACATTATCATTTTATTGTTATTATTTTTACATTTTTAACAACTTGTTTTTTTGCCTCTAAAATGTTAAAAATATTTCAAATACTTCCTCTCAAACATCTAAAATATTATCAATTTTTAATCATAATAACTGCAATCATTATGAGTAGTGGTTCTTTATTCACTTATCAAATGAATGGTACAGATATTTATTCAAAGTTGCATGTCTACTGTTCAATGTTTGGGTGTATTTCATTTTTAATACTCCTTTTTATATATACAAGAAAACTATCTTTTTATTATCCTAAACTATATATAAAAATTCATTGGTTTTTTGATCTTTCGTTACAATTTTTATGTATTTTGCTTATTTTTTTTACAAGAGTTAATGGTTATATTGAAATTTTATATGCTGGTATTGTTTGTTTTTATCTATATACAATTGAAAAAAATATAAATTAGAAAGGAGAAATTTTATGCATCCAAAACTACACCTATCCCCTCCTAAAAACTGGTGCAATGATCCAGTTGGTTTTATTTATTATCAAGGACACTATCATTTATTTTATCAATATTTTCCATATGGTTGTACATGGGGAACAATGCATTGGCGACATGCTATGAGTGATGATCTTGTTCACTGGGAAGATTTAGGTATCGCACTTTATCCAAGTAAACCATACGATCAAAATGGTTGTTTTTCAGGATCTAGTATTGAAGTTAACAAACAATTATATATTTATTATACATCTGTTCAATATACTAAAGCACATCCTCAAAACATTCATATTACAGCCTCAGGAAATGAATTTTTAGCCAGTCAAAGTATGATTATCTCTTCCAATGGATTACATTTTGATAATATTCAAGATAAAAAAATGATTATTCCTGTTTTTAATGATAATGAAATTGGTCATCCTACACATACAAGAGATCCAAAAGTATGGAAATATCAAGGAACATATTATATGGTTTTAGCTAGTCAATATTTAGATCAAAATCAACAATATCAAGGACAGCTTTTATTTTATACATCAAAAGATGCCATTAATTGGCAATATAAAAACTATTTTCGTAATTTTCAATTAGGTGATATGTGGGAATGTCCAGATATTTTTGAAATCAATCAACAACAATGTTTAATAATGTCTCCAGAAAGAACTGAATCTCATGGTTATCCAAGTCATGCTCGTATAGCAACATGCTTATTTAAACATAAACATTGTGAAATGAAAATAACATCAGAACTAAGATTTTTAGATTATGGTAAGGATTTATATGCTCCTCAAACAACCATAGATAAAGATGGAAATCGTATATATATAGGCTGGATGAGAATGCCTAAACCAGTTGATAATTGGTGTGGACTTTTTACATTTCCACGTGTAATAGAATATAAGGATAATCATATTTATACAAAACCACATCCTTCAATTCAACAATTATTTCATCAACAAAGAGACAATTTTGATTATCAAATACCTACACATATTTATGTTCAACTCAACCAAAATGATTTTATTAATATTGGTGGTTATAAAATCAAGTATTATCAATGCTTAACTGTTGATAGAACTGAAGTTTTTATTTCAACAAATACAATTGATCTTATAACTCAAACTCCAAATATAGCTTCATGCTATTTGGATATTTATATAGATCAAAATATTATTGAGATTTATATTAATGATGGGTATTATGTATTAAGTCATATTATATATCATCTTGATAATTATATTGATTGTTCAACATCTTATCTTTTAGAAACTTTATAATAGGACAGTGTCCTATTTTTTTACATAAAAAAAACACACCTAAGTGTGTATTTTTCAATGGCGTCCACGAAGGGATTCGAACCCCTGACCGCACGCTTAGAAGGCGTGTGCTCTATCCAGCTGAGCTACGTAGACATCTGTTTTTCAACTGCTCATATATAATAGCATAGTCACTAAAATCATGCAAGACTTTTTTTCAATTTTCTATTCTTGTTTGTATATTTTTTGAATTAAATATATATATAATAATTTTTTTTACATAAAATTAACATAACTAAACTTAAATTTATTATGAATCTATTCTTGGTAGTGTATAATATAATAAAAGAGGAGGTTTCAATAATGAATTTTTATCAACAATCAGTTGAAGAACTTATACAAGAACTTCAAACCAATAAAACAAATGGACTTTCTTTAGAAGAAGTTCAAAAAAGAAAATCAGAATATGGTGAAAATAAATTAGAAGAAGCAAAAAGAAAAACAAACTTTCAAAAATTTATTGATCAATTTAAAGATGCAATGATTATTATTTTACTAATTGCTGCAACAATATCATTTGGACTTGCTTTACAAGAAAAAAATATTTCTGCTTTTTTTGAACCCTTACTCATTCTATTTATAGTTGTTTTAAATGCTATTATGGGGGTCATTCAAGAAAATAAAGCAGAAAAATCATTAGAAGCATTGATGACACTTTCTTCACCGCATGCTCGTGTCATTAGAGAAGGACATGAACAAATCGTTGATGCTAAAGATATTGTTGTTGGAGATATCATAAAACTTGAAGCAGGAGATTTTATACCTGCTGATGCAAGACTCATATTATCGTCAAGTTTAAAGTCTGAAGAATCTGCATTAACTGGTGAATCCCTTCCAATTGAAAAAGATTCCCAAGCAATCATACATGATGATGTATCAATTGGAGATCGAATCAATATGGTATATTCTGGATGTAGTATTACTTATGGAACAGCAACTGCCATTGTTTGTGCAACTGGTATGAATACAGAAATGGGAAAAATAGCAAATCTTTTAAATAAAGAAGAAGATAATAAAACTCCTCTTCAAGAAAAATTATCTGAACTTGGTAAAAAATTAGGATTTTTAGCTATTATTGTCTGTATTCTTATCTTTATCATTGGAATTATAGATGGTATACCACTTATTGAAATTTTTATGACTTCAGTATCATTAGCTGTATCTGCTATCCCAGAAGGACTCCCTGTTATCGTTACAATCGTTTTATCAATAGGTGTTGGAAAAATGGCAAAACAAAACGCTATTGTTAAAAAATTACCAGCAGTTGAAACATTAGGAAGTACTAGTGTCATTTGTTCAGATAAAACAGGAACATTAACTCAAAATAAAATGACACTTACTAAAATTTTCGTAGAAGAATTAGAAGATATTAATTATCAAAATTCTGATCAAGCTTTACAATTACTCAAATTTGGTACACTTTGTTCCAATGGTTCTGTTATTATTGAGAATAATCAAGAAAAACATATTGGTGATCCTACTGAAACAAGTATTATTGCAGCAACATTAAAAAATCATATTGATATACAACAATTAAAGCAAGAATATGAAAGAGTTTATGAATTACCCTTTGATTCTGAACGCAAGTTAATGACTGTGATAGTAAAACATAATCAAGAATTTATAGTAATTACAAAAGGTGCATGTGATGAATTAATTAAAAGATGTTCTAACGGAAATATTGATGAAACAATTCAAATGACAGAAAAACTAAGTCAACAAGCATTACGTGTTATTGCTGTTGCATATAAGAAAATCCAAGAAATTCCTACTCATCTAAATTCTGATAATTTAGAAAATCATTTAACATTATTAGGTCTTGTTGGAATGATAGATCCTCCTCGTAAAGAAGCCAAAATTGCTGTTGCAACTTGTTTACAAGCAGGAATCAAACCAGTTATGATTACAGGTGATCATATTGTTACAGCCAGTGCTATTGCTAAAGAACTTGGTATTATGCAAGAAAATGATTATGCTATTTTAGGAAACGAATTATCAAAAATGAGTGATGAGGAACTAAGTCAAAAAATTTCTCAAATTTCTGTCTATGCTCGTGTTTCACCAGAAGATAAAATTCGTGTTGTTAAAGCATGGCAAAATCAAAATGCTATTGTTGCTATGACTGGTGATGGAGTCAATGATGCTCCTGCTCTTAAAGCAAGTGATATTGGTTGTGCTATGGGAATTACAGGAACTGATGTTGCTAAAGGCGTAGCAGATTTAACTCTGATGGATGATAATTTCGCAACCATTGTTGAAGCTATTAAAGAAGGTCGAGGGATATATCAAAACATTAAAAAAACAGTTGCTTTTCTATTAGGAACTAATATTGGTGAAGTGGTTGTTGTTTTTATTGCTATGCTTCTTTTCAAACAAGCTCCTCTTTTATCAATGCAATTACTGTGGATTAATCTTGTTACTGATAGTTTACCAGCAATTGCATTAGGAATGGAAAATATTGAAGATGAAGTTATGAATGATAAACCACGTTCTAAAGATGAAAGTATTTTTGCTCATGGATTAGGTGTAAGAATTATTGCTCAAGGTCTATTATTTGGACTATTATCATTGTTTGCATTTTATTTTGCTATGAAAAAACTTCATTCTATTGAAGCTGGAAGAACACTATGTTTTATGGTTCTTTCTTTATCACAAATATTACAATCATTTAATATGCGTTCAAAAAAATCAATATTCAAAATTGGGATATTAACAAATTCATCCTTGAATAAAGCTACATTAATTTCTATTCTTATGGTTGCAATTGTTCTATTTATTCCTCCAATATCACTTATATTTGGCCTTATAACATTACCAATTCAATATTATTTCATTGGATTACTTCTAAGCTTTATCCCTACTATTATTATTGAGATTTTTAAAGCTATACAGATTATCAAATAAAAGTTTTAGTATATACAGAAAAACATCTTAGAATAGTTTGCTAAGATGTTTTATTGTATTGTTTTTAATTCACACTCTATATTTTTACCATCAATTGTTAATACTGCATAACTTGGTTGACTACCACCACGAGGTAAGGTTGTAGATCCAGGATTAATGTAATAATAATCGCCATCTTTTTTATACATAGGTATATGCGTATGACCACATAATAAAATTTGACAATGATTTCTCGTTAATAAATCATTCATTGCTTCTTCCCTATTAAAGAATCCAAAATATTGTCCATGTGTAATAAGAATATGAAAGTCTTCTACCACTAATTTTGCTTCATTAGGCAAATCAATTGCCCAATCATTATTCCCTTTTACACATATATATCCTTTTAATAATTCACTTTGGTTCGCTTCACTATCACCACAATGAATATAATAATCAGCAGAAGGTTCTAATTTTTTTATATATTCCATCATGATATCCATTCCATGATTATCTGACATTATAACTAATTTCTTCATATTATCACCAATAATCATTATATCAAAAAAAAGATATATTTCTATATCTTTATAAAATTATATTCAATAATTGATGTCTTTTTTGTACGTACATCTTCATTATTAATCTTTATTTTCACATCTTTAACACCTTTTAAAGAAGATAAAGACAGAACTATTAAATCTTCCAATGTTTGATCAATCTTTTCATTATCTAATAAAATATTTGAGCCTAGTTTTACTGTTAAAACACCATTTTTTAATGAAGTATCTACAACTTGTATTTTTCCTTGAATTTGACTCAAAATTGTTTTCACCTGTTCATTAACTGAATCATTTTCATCTATTCGTATCGTTGTTGGAATATAGTATGAATACTGATGAATAACTTTTTCATTATAAACCATAACAGGAATTGTTTCATGTAATATTGAAGATGTTTCAACAAAATTATTTAATCCTAAATTTTTTGTAAGTGAAGAAACTGGAATAGTGCTATTAGGTAAATGAGAAATATCTTTACCATTAATTTGTATTTTTAAACGATCTATATTATCATAATCAGTCATTGTAAAAGTTAATGCCTCTAATATGCTCATATCATCTTTATTAGCAACAATTTGATCATTTAAATTTAATGTAAGAACTTTATTTTCTAGACCCACTGATAAAACTTCTAAATCTTTACTCAATACTGGATATAAACCATATCTTTTCAATTCATCAGATTTCATTAAATTAATACGATTACGAACCTCTTGTTCTAATTCAACTTGACTATGAAAGTTAATAGAAACAGGTATTAACTCATTATCCTCATCTTTAAAAACAACAGTTTTCAAATAGATATCTTCTTTCTCTTCACTTTTCTTATCATCTTTGTTTAAATAAACATAAGAAACAAAAGTTAAACATATAACTAAAAAACTCATGACTGCTACTCTTTTTTTCATACTATACACCTCAAAATAATATATGCATTAAAACAAAAAAAAGAATAACGTTTAAAAAATAAACGTTATAAAATTAAATGTTTCACTTCTAAATTTGTAAAATCAAAAAAATCTGATGATGAATAAATAAAATCATGAACATCTCCTGTTGTATATATTTGAATCAATGCTTTTTTTGAACAAGTATTTAATTGATTATGAACCTTCAAATATGAATAAACTTCTTGAGAAATAGCATGACTACTTGAAATATATGTCTTATCTCCTAATACTTCCATTATTTGATTTAATACTATTGGATAATGAGTACATCCTAAAATTAAAGAATCAATATCATTTTTATATACACTTAAATAATCATTCAAAACTGAATAAATGTCCTTTTTATATTCCCCAGATTCAATAAGAGGAACCAATTGAGGCGTTTCTAATTCAAACACATGAATACTCTGATTATATTTTTCTATCATTTCCTTGTATTTATGTGACTGTATTGTAGCATGTGTCGCAATAACAAGAACATTTTTCTTATCTTGAACAAGAAAATCATGCACTGTAGAGTTGATAACTCCTACAATAGGAACATTAGGAAATAAAATTTGTAATTCATTTAAAACATTAGCACTTGTAGTATTACATGCTAAAACAATCATTTTAACATTTTTTGAAATAAAATATTGACAAATTTGTTTGGTATAAGATAATAATTGTTCTTTTGTTTTATTTCCATAAGGACAATGTAAATTATCACCAATATATATAAGATTTTCTTGAGGCAATTGTTTTCTTAAAGAATCTAAAACTGTTAATCCTCCTACTCCAGAATCGAAAATTCCGATTGGTCTATCCATATAATTTCTCCTATTCTTCCATATCTAAATATTCTTCTAATGTCAAATGAGAATCATTTAAAGATTTTGCTAAAGATTTACCAACATATCTATATATATGTGCATCATATGCATGATTAGTTACAGATGCTTTATTTTTAGGATAACGTAATATATATCCATATTCATAGGCATGTTCTTCTAACCATTTTGACATTTCAGTATTTTCAAAATCCTTATAAGATACTTGTGATTGTGTTATACTAATTGAAGTTCCTAATTGAAATTCATTCATACCTATTTCTTTTTCATCTAAAGATTGTGCTGATTTATAAGCCTCTTTCAAAATAAAACCACTATGATTTTGACTTAAATCTTGATACATTTTAATCAAGGCATTATAAGCATCACTTTGTAGATACATTGCATATCTCATTCTTGGTATATCTTGTGTTAATAACAAACCACTTGGTTCATAAAAACCAATATAATGTTTATGATCAACAAGAGTAGATAATTCATAAGGATTATAAACAATCTCAACTCCTTCATCTAACGTCTTATTCATTAATTGTGATAAAATATCTTTTGAGTATGCAGTTGTTAACTGTGAAATAACTTCTTCAATATCTTCAGTACTTGTTATTCCCAATTCATTAAGACGTTGTATGTATTGATGTGTATCTGAAATATATGAATAATCTTTACTTCCATATAATTCTTTCATATGTTTATACAAATGAATATATTCAAATTGAAAATGGCTTTCGTTTAAAAAAGCTAACTCTAATTGATTATCAATAAGTTCTTTAGCATAAGATAGAGCTTTATCTGAAAACAAATATGATAATCGTGTAGATAAACTATTTCCTATATCAATAATATCTTTTTTCTTTTGATAACGATTAGAATTTGCTAATTGATTATAATATTGATAGTTTTGTAAATAAAAAAAGTCTTCTTCAATATAATCAATAAAAAGAGAAATATTAATCTGATTATCAATTAAAAACATTTGTTCATCTTCATCTAAATACTTCTCAATCAAAACACGATTATCATTATTAATCCCATTAACTCTATAAAATTTATCAAACTTCTGATTAATAATATAAAAAGAGCAAATAAATAAAATGATAATAACAGCAAACAAATGCCAAGTCTTCAATTTCATATCATCACCCTTTCTCAAGTATTATAATACAAAATCATTTAATTTTAAAGTATAAAGTCAAAGCATAGATGAAATACAATCAATAATAAATAAATCTTTATCATAAATTTAAAATATAAAATACTATTAAGCAAATCAATAAGATTAATTTTTTATCTCAATACAAAAAAAGAAAATGCCATTCACTAGCATTTTCATAGATCAATTTCTTTCATTTTAATTAACTCTAATACAGCTTGAATACGTGAATCAACACCTAACTTTTGAATAACATTAGAAATATGATTGCGAACTGTTTTTTCACTAATAGATAAGTCTTGAGCAATATCTTTTGTAGATTTATTTAAAGTTAATAAATGAAATATTTCTTTTTCTCTTTTTGTTAATAAGGAATGCATATGATACCTCCCTATTTATCATATGAAAAAATTTCAAAGTTGTTCTACTCTTGTAAAACTTTATATAATTCTTCTGCAATCTTTTCTGGTAAAATATTTTTTAAATCTTCTAAAGAAGCTTCTTTCATTTTTTTCACACTTTTAAAATGATTTAATAATTGCTTTTTTCTTTTTGGACCTATTCCTTCAACTCTATCTAAAATAGAAGCAAATAAAGAACGAGATCTTACATTTTTATGAAAACTAATAGCATACCTATGAACTTCATCTTGCATACGTGTTAATAAAAAGAATAATTCACTCTTAGGATGAATAGGAATAGGCATACCTTCTTCATCCAATAGCATTGCTGTAGAGTGCTTATCATCTTTAGCTAAACCACATATTTTAATGTTCAAATTTAAAGAATCAATGATTTCTTTAGCAGCATGAATCTGTCCAAGTCCTCCATCAACCAAAATCATATCTGGTGGTGTTAGTCCTTCCATTAAAACTCTATAATATCGTCTATAAATAACTTCTCTCATACTTGCATAATCATCAGGTCCTTCTACTGTTTTAATTTTATACTTACGGTAATCTTTTTTTGAAGGAACCCCATCTTTAAAACAAACCATTCCTGCCACAGCATATGCTCCTTGAATATTAGAATTATCAAATAATTCAATAACATGTGGTGTTTCAATTCCCAATAATTCTCCTAATTGATTCATAGCACCAATTGTCGCTGCTTCATTTTTTTCAATTAATTTGAATTTCTTTTCTAAAGATTCCTTAGCATTTTCATTTGCCATTTGTACAAGTGAGAGTTTATTTCCTCTTTGTGGTTTCAAAATTTTACAATCAAGTATTTCTTGAAGAAGGGTATCATCTACATCTTGTGGTAATAATATTTCTTTTGGAAAAGTATTATTTTGATAAAAAGTAACAATAAATTGTTGTAAATCATCTTGAATATTTTCACTAATAGGTACTAAATTAATATCACGAGATAATAATTTACCATTACGCATAAAAAATAACTGGATACTTAAATAACCATGATTAACATGATAACCTAGTATATCTCTATCAATATGATCATTAAATTGTACATGTTGTTTAGCTGTTACATATTGAATATGCGAAATCAAATCACGATATTCTTTAGCTTGTTCAAAATTTAATTGTTCACTTGCCTCTAACATTTTATCAGTTAATTCTTTAATTTTATCTTTAATATCACCATTTAGTAATTTGGTGATTTCTTTTTTTATTGTAACATATTTTTCTAAATCCACTTCTTGAACACATGGTGCTAAACATTGATTTAACGAATAATATAAACATGGTTTTTTAGGAATATGATTACACTTTCTTAAGGGATAAAGACGATTAATTAACTTAAATGTATCTCGTGCTGCTGTTGCATCTGGAAATGGTCCAAAATGTTTCGCTTTTTTTTGACTTGCATTACGTACAATTTGCAGTCTTGGGTGTTTTTCATTTGTCATCTGAATATATGGATAATATGTATTATCCATAAACATGATATTGTATTGAGGAGCATAATCTTTAATAAGATTAATTTCTAATAACAAAGCTTCTTTTTCACTACTTGTAACTATATACTCAAAATCAACAATCTCACTTACTAATTTTGTTGTTTTATAATCATGTGCTCCAACAAAATAAGAATGAACTCTGTTTTTTAATTTTTTAGCTTTTCCAACATAGATAATTGTTCCATCTTTATTTTTCATTAAATAGCATCCAGGTGAAGATGGCAATAAAGATAGTTTATCCTTAATAAGTTGATTCATTATTCAAAATAAACAAGTGTAGCACCTAATCCACCTTCATTAGGTCCTCCATCACGATATGATACAACTTGCTTATTCCTATCTAACATTTTTCTAACACCTTTACGTAATGCCCCTGTTCCCATACCATGAACAATACGCACATGAGGATAACCCAAAACAATAGCATCATCTAAAAACTTATCAATTAACATCATTGCTTCTTCATAACGCTTTCCTATAATATTAATTTCATATGTTCCTGTCTTTTGCAATGTAGACTTTCTTATAGTTGCTTTTTTAGGAATAGATTTTACTTTTGTTTGTGGGTGTAAATATAAAACTTCATCTTCATGTAATTTTACATTTAATCCAGAAATAGATACCATAATCATATGATTTTTTAATTTTTCAATAATATCTCCTTCTCTATTCATTTTAAGAACACGAACATGATCACCTATTTTTAAATCATGATCTTGTCTTTTTTGAACTTGTTGTTCAACAAATCTTAATTGTTCTAAATCATGTTTAGCCTGAATAATTTCATGTTGCTTTAAAGAGGATTCTTTCATAGTTTCTACAACTAAATCAATATTTTCTTTAGCCTCTTGAATTAAATCATTAGCTTTATCTTTAGCTTTTTGTATAATTTGTTCTTTTTGATGAGTCATTTGTTGTAATTTTTGTTGATATTGTTTTTCCATTTTTTGATTTTGTTCTATTAAAAATTTTAATTCTTCTTCTTTTAATGATAATTGATCTGCTTTCTTTTCTAACTCTTCCATTAATTTTTCATGTTCACTCATTGACTCATTTTTCAATTTTTGAGCATGTTTAACTATATCTAAATCTAATCCTAACAATGCTGCAATCTCAATAGCATATGATTGTCCAACACTATCTAATTTTAATTGATAAGTTGGCTTCATAGCTTCTAAATCAAAAGATACAGAAGCCAATAAAATTCGTGAATCTTCTTTAGCAAATGTTTTTAATTTTCCATAATGAGTAGAAGCAAATACAAATGAACCAATCTTTAATAATTGACAAAGAATAGCCTCAGCTAAACTTTCTCCTTCTTGTGGATCTGTACCAGAACCAATTTCATCTAAAATAACAAGACTTTTTGAAGACGTTTGAGAAAGAATATCAATAACCTTTTTCATATGACTAGAAAAAGTTGATAATGACTGTTCAATTGACTGCTCATCACCTAAATCAACATAAATATTATCAAATAAAGGAATTATCATTTCTAAACATGGTACAGGCATACCACATAAAGCCATATAAGAAAGCAAACCCACTGTCTTTAAGGTAACTGTCTTTCCACCTGTATTACTTCCACTAATCAATAACATACGATTATCTTTTAAAATAATATTATTAGATACAACTTTTTTTTCATCTATTAATGGATGTCGAGCTTCTTTCATAATTATTTGATTACCATTTTCTTCAACAACAGGAATACAACATTGATGAGTATAACCATAATAGGCTTTTGCAAAAATAAAATCTAACTCTTCTAATATTTCTAAATTAAAATGAAAATGATAATAATTCTCTTTTACTCTTTGTGATAAAGAATATAAAATACGATTTATCTCCTCTTGTTCAGCAATACGCAATTCACTTAACTGATTATTCATCAACATAACAGCTTCTGGTTCTACATATGTTGTTTGACCAGTTGCACTTGTAGCATGAATTAAACCACCAAACTGATTTTTATAACCTGTTTTAACGGGCAATACAAGTCTATCATTTTTTGAAGTCATTGTATCTATTGATAAAAAATCTTTTGATTCCTTAACAAGAGTTTCCATTTTAGAACGAATATTCATTTGAATATTTTGTATTTTTTTTCTTAAACTATGCAAAGTTTCACTCGCTGTATCACTTACATTCCCATCAGGTAATATACATCTTTTAATTTCATTAAGAATATAATCATTATTAATTAATCCTTGAGATAATTCTAATAAATAATTGAGTTGAAGTTCAGAAAACTCAATATAATTTTTAACACTTATAATACACTCTAAATGACTAACAATTTTTAAAAGTTCTTCTCCTAATAAAGTTCCATCTCTATTCACTTTTTCTAATAAAATAGAAATATCACTTAAACCACCTAAAGGTATTCTTCCTTGAAATGAAATAAGTTTCATTGCTTCATCAACTTTATTAAATTCTTCTTGCAAATCTTCTAAATCATCAAAAATATAAAAAGCTTCTACTCGTTTTTTACCTAAAGTAGATGCGCAATAACTCTTGACTTGTTCTTGAATAAAATTCATTTCTAAAATTTCATTAATACTTTTCATTATTCATCACTCACATTTATATTTGATAATATTTTTTTAATCTTATCTTGATTATAATTTGATTTTTCTAATATATTTTTTAATTTTTCTATATCATTAATATTTAAAGAGATTTTCTTTTCTTTGATTTCATCAACAATATTTTCATTTAATATGGTTAAAACTTGTTGCTCATCAATAATTCCTAAATCATGAGCAGTTAACATAAGTTTAGTTAAACTTTCAACTGATTGATCAGAATCAAAAAATGATTCATAGTTAATATTTATATTTTGCACCTTTTCACTCACTGAAGGAATAATATTTAAAATATGCTTAGCAATAAGTGATTGTTGAATCATTTCCTTTCCAGGTGAATAAATAGGTGTAACAAGAAACATAACAACAATATATAAAATAATAATAGCTTCTATAATACTCAAAACAAGTCCTAATATATGATCTGCCATACTTGTTAGAGCAAATTTATCAGATACTGTTTTTAATACTGGTTTAATAACGAAGCCTAATATCTTTTTAATAACAAATAAAATAATAAGTAAAATAAAAAATACAAAAATTTGATTAATAACACTTCCTACCATACTTACTACTATATCTGTTTGATTATATTGATATAAATGAAAAATGCTACTTAATGGTTTTGATAACCAATATGATAAAAATAATACAATAATTGTACCAATAAAGTCATATAATCGTGTTATAAAGCCTTTCATGTATCCAAAAATGGCCATAATTAGAAAAAATATGATAAATAAAATATCTAAAATTGTTGAATTCAAAATAAAATCCTCCTTTGATTCCACGATATTATAACATTTGAAAATTATCCTGTCAAAATCAATAAAAATATGTTAAAATAGTTATGAGGTGATTAACGTGGAGCCAATTATAATTCAAATTGATAGTTATACTCTGGAGAAAATGAAAAAATTTTATGATAGTCAAATGGTTCCTGTTGATGACACTAGCCTTCTTTTTAAAGCACATGCTATTGGCTGTGATATAAATGCTAAATTAGATGGGACTGTAGAATTTAGTGGTCAAAATGCACTTAGAGAAGCAAAACATTGGTCTAAAAAACTTGCAAAGCAATTAGCCAAAGCAACATCAACTAATGATATTTATCTGAATCACCATATTGGAACTGCTGAAACGGGATCAGCTGATTACTTAGGTCCAATATGTTTCGTTTCTTGTTATGTATCTCAAGAAGATGTTGAATTTATTCAATCGCTTGAAATTACTAATCTATCAGAATTATCTAATCAAGATATTGTTAATTATGCAAAACAAATGAAAGATCGTCTGATTTATAGTTTATTAATTTTAGATAATTCCCACTATAATAAAATGATTCTTGATGGGCTTAATCAAGCAAATGTCAAAGCAAAACTTTATAATCAAGCTACAGTTAATGTCATGCAAAAAGTGAAACAAAATGTAAAGGTCAAAGTCATCAATCAGTTTGTTTCTCCAAAAACATATTTTAACTATCTAAAAAATGAAGTTATTGTTGTTAAGGATTTGATTTTTGAAACAAATGCAGAACAAAAATACATGGCTGTTCTTGCTGCTGAAATTCTTTCTCGTTATGCATATTTACAATATTTTGCAAATATGACAAAGAGTCTAAAAATGAATTTATGTCGTGGAACAAGCACTAATGTTGACACTGTTGCTGTAAAAATCGCAACAAAATATGGTGAAAAAATGTTAACCAAAGTTGCTAAACTTAATTTTACAAATACAAAGCGTATCAAAACCTTATTACAAGACTTATCATAGAATGGTTTTCCATTCTTTTTTTGTTTCATATAAAAAGAAGTAACAATATAATGATACCCCTTTTTTATGAAAATATTTAATCTATACAAATTTCAAATGTATCCATTTTTGTATAAAGAACACCAGCAGCATCTAACATACGCTTTGCAGCTCGGTCACTAGGTGTATCATTATACTTATCATCTTCATATATAATTTCTTTAATTCCACTTTGTATAATAGCTTTTACACATTCATGACATGGAAATAATGATACATAAATACGACACCCATTTAATTTTTGAATACTATTTAAAATAGCATTTAATTCTGCATGTACAACATAAGGATACTTTGTATCATACATCTCACCTTCTCGATTCTCCCATGGAAATTGATCATCCTCACACCCCCAAGGTAAACCATTATACCCAACTCCTACAATTTTATTTTCAGGTGAAACAATACAAGCTCCTACTTGTGTATTAGGATCTTTAGAGCGATATGCTGAAAGTTTAGCTACTGCCATAAAATATTGATCCCAACTTATTACTTTAGACATAAATATCTCCTCCTATTTCATTTCCAATCTTAATTCTTCTAATTTTTCTTTAAAAAAATCTGGCAATTTACTATCAAAATACATATCTTCATGAGTTCTTGGATGAACAAATCCTAATATCTTTGCATGTAAAAATTGTCCATATGTTGTATCATCACGTTTTAACCCATATTGTGGATCCCCATAAACTGGATATCCAATATATTGCATATGTACACGAATTTGATGTGTTCTTCCTGTTTCCAAACGACATTCAACCAAAGTCATATCTTTAAATCTTTCAATAACTTTAAAATTTGTAATAGCTGTTTTAGCATTTTTATCTGTACAGGTCATTTTTTGCCTATCATTTTGATCACGTCCAATAGGTGCTTCAATACGTCCAAATTCATGTGGAATTAAGCCATGAACCAAAGCATAATAACGACGAATAACACTGTGTTCTTGTAATTGTTCACTTAAACTTTGGTGCGCCAAATCATTTTTAGCTACCATCAATAACCCACTTGTATCTTTATCTATACGATGAACAATACCAGGTCGATTGACACCATTAATTCCTGATAAATCATGACAATGAAATAATAAAGCATTCACTAATGTTCCTGTATAAATACCTATTGAAGGATGAACAATCATTCCTGTAGGTTTATTAACTACGATGACATCACTATCCTCATAAACAATATTTAAAGGAATATTTTCTGGTAAAATATCAGTATTTTCAGGTTCTGGAAAATGAATTTCAACTTCATCATTTTCTTCTAACTTATAACTTGCTTTAATAGTTTTTCCATTAACTTTTACGTGATTATCTTGAATAAGATTTTGAATTTGTGTTCTTGAATATTGTTTCAACATTTTTGTTAAAAACTTATCAATTCTTTGTTGAGCATCATCTTCTATAATTCTGACTTTGATATCTTCCATGCTTTATACTCCTCTATTCCCACTTCAAAAATAACCAGTGCAACTCCAACTGTAATAGCAATATCTGCAATATTAAAAATTGGAAAATCATAACCAATAATTATAAAATCAATAAAATCTCTCACATATCCAAAAATAATTCTATCTATTAAATTTCCTATCATACCACTAAAAACTAACACCAATCCAAAACGTGTTAATTTATGATATAGTTCTGTTTGCATAAAATAATAAATAATTCCAATAGTTGCTACCACAGAAATTATAAAAAATAAATTTAAATGCCCTTGAAAAATACCCCAAGCTGCTCCTGTATTATGAGCATATGTAAAATAAAAGAAATCATCTATAATTGTATACCCTGTATTTAATTGTAAAGTATGATCTATAATTGTCTTTGTTACTTGATCTCCAAATACAACAATAACAAAAGTTAAAATATATAAAAGAATATGTTTGTGTGTTATTTCTATTTTTTTCAATTTCATCACTCCTACCATAACATACATTATAATCAAAAAAAAGTGATATTAAAAGACTTATTTTCAAAATAAAAAAACACTTTCGTGTTTTTAAAGAATATAAAATAAAATTGCTAAATAATGAAGTAAAGAACCAATCATTACAAAAATATGAAATAATTCATGAAAACCAAATGTTTCTGTTAAATTTGGTTTTTTAAAGATATAAATAAATGCTCCTAATGAATAAGCAATTCCCCCTGCAGCTATAAATGCTAAACACTGAAATGGAATTCCTGTAAAAGACTGAAAATCAAAAACAATTGCCCATCCTAAAATCAAATAAATAATTGTCGCAATAGAACGTGGAGCATTCATCCAACAAATTTTAACAATAATACCAACCAAAGCAATAAACCATAAAATCCCTAAAAAATAATAAGAACGTGGTGCTTCCATACAATATGCAACTACTGGTGTGTAAGTTCCAACAATCAATATATAAATCATAGAATGATCTAATTTTCTAAGAATCATTTTTACTTTCTCACTGCCTTGAAAATAATGATATATTGCACTAGCACTATATAATAGAATCAAAGATACTCCAAAAATAATTGTTGCAACCATTAATATTGGTGTTGTTTCCCTATAAACGCCTACAAAAATCATAACTAATAATCCCAAACATGATAAACACGCTCCAATAAAGTGAGTTTCACTACTAATAGGATCCATTGCATGTTTAAATAATTTACTCATCAATTTTCATCTCCTTATAATATAGTTTCAATAACTACTTTATATATTTATTATATTACTAATATATGAATTGTCAACTATATCTTGTTATTTTATATAAAATCATGTATGATATAAAAGAGGTGGTTTCATGAATAATGATATATTTAATCAAATTTTAATACAAATAGAAAATAGAAGTCATTTAAATGCAAATGATATACCTTCACTTGATCTTTATATTGATCAAATTATGACTCTGTTTGATATAAATTTAGCAGATAACAAAAGATATGAAAATGATAAGCTTCTAACAAAAACTATGATTAATAATTATTCAAAAGAAGGAATATTAAAACCTATTAAGGGAAAAAAATATAGTAAAGATCATATTTTACAAATGTTATTCATCTATTCATTAAAAAATACTATTTCTATTCAAGAAATAAAAAAAGTTCTTCAACCCTATCATGAAAAAACAGAGAATATAGAACCTATATATAATCAATTTTTAAAATTTAATAAAGAACTTTCTCATCAATTGACATCTGAAATCAAAACATTTACAAGTAAAAATCAATTTGATCTTAATGATTTTGATCAAATGACTACTATGTTACTATTAATTTGTGCATTAAGTAATCAATTCAAAGCTATTGCAGAAACAATGCTTGATACATATTATCCTGAAGTAAAAAAGAAAGAGAAATAAAAGCTGTTAACATTTATTGTTAACAGTTTTATATTATTCCTAATTGTTTTAATAAAAATTGACCATTTGTAGTTTGGGATTGTCCTTTATGAAGAAGATAATCAAAAAATATCTTATCATCTTGATAATATTCATCAAAATGATAATTAGAAATATCAATTTCTTGTGTATTGCATAATTCAAAATCATGTGTAGTCATAAAGAAAATACAATGTTCCAAAGATAACTTCTTAATTGTCGCTCTTGCTCCAGCTATTCTATCCAAAGAATTTGTTCCTTTAAAAATTTCATCAATAAAACATACCATTGGCTTTTTGAATTGACTGTATTCAATCATTTTTTTAATTCTCAACAATTCTCCATAAAAAGTAGAAATTCCTTCTTCAACATTATCTTTTACTCTCATAGATGTTAAGATAGTCATACATGAGCATATCATATTCTCTCCAAAAACATAGCTTCCCATATACGATAAAATCAAGTTCATACCAATTGTTCGCATGAAAGTCGTTTTTCCCGACATATTAGATCCTGTAATGACACAACCATGATTTTCTAAGCAAAATGAATTTCCTACTACTTTTTGAGTATCAATAAGTGGATGCTTTAAATTCTGAAACGATAAACTCATAGTATCAGAAATCTGTGGCTGACTAACCAAAAAATCATCCATCTTAGGTATATATAGACTAATAAAAAGTTCCATTTCTGCCAACGCATCAAACCATTGCTGTACTTTTGTACCATAATCATTTATCCAATTTATATAAAAATATCTTATACAAATATCATATAATCCTAAACCATTTAATAAAATAAACAAAAGAATATTTTGTCTATAAGAGATAGCCTGAGATATTCTTGAAAGTTTTTCTATTCCTTTAACTGCTTGTTGATTTTGAGAAATTTTAGCTTGAAGTTCTTTTAATAACGAGGATTGAAAGTGTTCGTTTTGAATAATCAAAAAAAGTTGTTGATAATTATTCAAACTTTTCTGAAACTTTTTAACTGGTTCAAATAATTCTGAATTCTTTTTATAGAAAAGAATAGTAATTATAATTTGTAATACAATAGCTAGCACACAAAGCATATAACTGTATGGCAAAGCAATAGAGAATGAACAGCATAGTATTGTTATCAATACTAAAAGAGGAAAAATAAAAATATATTTTTTCATAGAATGATAATGATTTTGAGACAAAGAATCTATAAATTGATAAATTGTTTCTTCATCTCTAATCTTCATCATTTTTCCATATGTTTGAATTTCTAAAATAAAATTATTATGTTCTGATAGTTCATTTAAAACTTCTTGTCTTTTTAAAATCATATCCTTATTTAAAGAAGGATGAATTATGTTTTGAGCTAATAATTGTTTTCCTTGATATGTAAATGTTGCATTAATCAATTGAAAAAGTGAATGATGTCCAAATAAATCTAAATCAATACTTATATCATCTTTTAAAAATTCTTCTCCATCTTCTTCAAATGTATCCCATTGATTATTAATTCTTTGAATATGTTGCATGAAAACTTTTGTTAATGAGTCATAATAAAATAATTTATTTTTAACTTTAGTATGAACTGCTACAACATATAAAAAAAGTAAAAGATATAAAAATGAGAATATATATAAAATATTCTTTTTTTGAAAATAACCTATAAGTAAAACAAGAATGGCTAATATGAATAAGCAAAATCTTATTATTGATAACCGATTTGATTTTTTTTGATAAAATTGTAATTTCTGTTCAGATTTTTGATAAGAGTTTTCAAATTCCTGAAGTTTCATCAATCTTCTCTCCTTCCTATCTGTTCATTTATCCCTCATAAACATATTCTTTATCCCATCTTCATAAAATAAATCAAAACAATAATACCTAAAACAATACGATACCATCCAAAAATCTTAAAATCATGTTTCTTAATATAACTCATAAGAAATTGGATAATGAGAATAGAAACGAAAAAGGCCACAATCATTCCTATCAGTAAAATAATTAATTCTTGGCTTGTCAAAGCTATACCAAATTTTACAATTTTTAATAATGATGCTCCAAACATAACAGGTATAGCTAAAAAGAAGGTAAATTCTGCAGCAACAGTTCTTGAAACTCCCAACAACAAAGCTCCTACAATTGTTGCTCCAGAACGTGATGTTCCAGGAAAAATAGCTGCTATTAATTGGAAAACCCCAATTAAAAATGCTGTATCAAATGACAAATCAGCTAAATGGTTAATTTTGGATTGAGTATGTTCATTACGATTCTCAATTATAATAAATGCAATTCCAAAAACAATCAAAGCAATTGAAACTGTTTGGTAATTATAAAATAAAGCTTCTAATTGCTTATCAAACAACAAACCAATAACAGCAGCGGGTACACAAGCTATAAGAATTTTAAGCCATAAAATAAATTTATCCATTTTTATATATGAAAGTAAGCCAAATTGTGCCATTGGTTGTTGATTGTTTTTATAACCAAATGGAAAAAAATCATTCCAAAATAAAACAACAACTGCCATAATAGCTCCTAATTGAATGACAACCTGAAACATACTATAAAATTCAGGAGTAACATCTAATTGAATAAGTTCATCCAATAATATCATATGTCCTGTACTACTAATAGGTAACCATTCAGTTACCCCTTCAACAATACCAAATAATATAGCTTTTAATAGTTCTATCATATCTAATCTCCTATTCATAGAAAATAATACTTCTATAACTATATATGATAAAATATAAAAAATATAGTTGTTTTTGTATTTTATGCAAGCTATTTTATTATATATATTTCTTTTCTTGTATATTTTAATGAAAATAAACTATTCTTTTAACATCATCCATTCACTTCTAGAAATGGCATAAACTTTTGTGTTTTCAAATGTATCAACTTGATGCATTCCCATTGCTTGGGCTGTTGAGGATGAAGCTATATTATCATCATGCATATATGAATAAATAATATTAAATGGTGTATTTTCAAAAGTCCAATCCCTACTTGCTTTTGCTACTTCACTTGCATATCCTTTTTGCTGTTGATCTTTTCTTATATGATAACCAATTTCTGGTTTTATTTCACCATTAATCAACTGCATTGTTAATTCACAATCACCTATAACTTCTCCAGTTTCTTTTAAAATAACTGCCCATAAACCAAAACCAAAAATTTGATATCTTTCTTTATTTTTAAAAATCCATTTTTTTATTTTATCTTCATCAAAAATATATGGATAATACTGCATATTATTTTAATCCACAAAAACATAAGAAAGTGATTCAAAATCATTTTCTGTTAATTCTCTTAATAATAATCTTTTTGTTTCTATCATTAACTATCTCACTTTCAATACACGATTTTTTATAATACTAATGCTTTTTTAGGACAAAAATTTGAACATTTTCCACACCCTATACACTTATCATAATTAATCTTGGGTGCTTCAAATTCTTTTTGCGACAATGCTCCTACTGGACAAATATTCACTGCAGGACATTTATGATTTTGAGGACATCTCTCTATTACAATTTCTAATTTTTTCTTCATATACTTACCTCCTTTTATTTTATTAATATAAATCTATATTTTTGAATATGATAATCGTATAATACTCTCTATGTGTTCAGTATGTGGAAACATATCATAAAAATAAACATCTTGAAAAATATAACCAATCTTCTTAAATTCCTTTAAATCTCTTACCTGAGTATGTGGATCACAAGAAACATAAACAACGTTTTTAGGTTTTAATTTATGAATAGCTTGTATAAACTCTTTTGTACTTCCTGCCCTTGGTGGATCCATAATAACACTATCATATTTCAGTTTTAATCTAGCCTGTTCTTTCATAAATTCAGTTGCATCTTGATTATAGAAATGAATATTTTGTACATGGTTCATTTTTGCATTATTTATAGCATCTTTATAAGCCTGTGTATTCAATTCAACACCAATTACATTTTTTACATATGATGCAAGAATCAAGCCAATCGTTCCAATTCCACAATATGTGTCTAACACAACATCACTATCTTTAACATCTAAAAGTTGAATTACTTTTTGATATAATTTTGTACACTGTTCATGATTAATTTGATAAAAAGATTGGGCAGATATTTTGAATGTCAATCCACATAATTCATCAACAATAAAGCCTTTTCCATATAAAACCTTTTCTTGTTGAGATAAAACAATACTTGTTTGTCGCTTATTAATATTCAATACAATTGATTTTACACTAGGACAAAATTTTATCAATTCCTGACAAAAATTTTTAGAACCTTTAAAAATAGAATCACTAACAACTAAAACAACTAAAGTTTGATTTGTTTGAATAGCTCTGCGAATAAGAACATGACGTAAAAAACCTTTTCTTCTTTTATTATCATAAATAGAAATTCTATATTTTTTAAATAAACATTGTAATTTATCTAAAATATAGTGGGTTTCTTCATCATGAAGTAAACATTTCTTAATAGGAACAATTTTATGACTTTCTTCCTCATATAATCCATATTCATATTTTTGATTGAATGCAACAATCACTCTATTTCTATAAGCATAAGGATTATTCATCCCATGAATAGAATGAACAGAAACATGAAAATCTCTGTACAAATCTTGATAATAATTATATTTTTTTTGAAGTTGTTGTTGATAATCCATATCAATATATTGACAACTTCCACATTGCTGACTCACTCTACATTTCATAAAATACTCCTTCCTATATAAAGAAAAGCTTATAAAGCATTACAATGTTTCAATAAACTTTACAAGTAATTCAAAAGTATCAACAAAAGATTGAATATCCAACCTCTCATCAGGTATATGAATATCTGCCATATTAGGACCTATTGTTACAATATCCAATTCAGGTATTTTTCCTTTAAAAACTCCAGTTTCTAATCCTCCATGAGTTGCAATCTCTTTTAACTCCTGATGCGCATATTCTTTATAAAAATCTTTCAATTGTTTTCTTAAAAGTGAATGAGGATCATAATCCCATCCTGGATAATCTCCTGATTTTTCTGTATATCCATTAAACAATGATGCAACCATATCTAATTGCATAGCAAGTTCATCTCTTGCACTTTTTAATGGTGAACGAATTGAATAATCAATAATCACTTCTTCATCACTTGTATATACAACCCCCATATTTAAAGAAAGAGTTGTCAAATGAGGAATGACTTGAGATTGCTCTATCATACCATTAGGTGCTAAATACATAATAGATATAATAGCTTCACTATCTTTTGACTGAATACAATAATCACATTCTTCTTCATATAAATATATTTCTACATGTGGATCACTTATTTCAAGTTCCTTTTTAATATCTTGATAACAAGAATTAACAATTTCTTCAATTTCTTCTTGAATACTTTCACTAGCAAAAGAAACAACACATTCTCTTGGAATAGCATTATTTTTTAAACCACCATTAATCTCAATTAAGCGAATATCAATTCCATTTCTTAACATATGATAAAGAACTCTTGCTGCTAATTTGTTTGCATTTCCTCTTGCTTTATGAATACAATCTCCAGAATGACCTCCTAATAATCCTTTCACCTCTAAAGTATAAACAGGAGAAACATTATCTTGTTTATGAATAGGTTTGGTAATTTTAACATCTACTCCACCAGATGAAGATGTACATGTAACACCTTCTTTTTCACTATCTAACCCTATCATTCTTTTAGCTTTCAAAAGACTAGCATCTATTCCAAAAGCCCCAAATAAACCTACTTCTTCTTGAACAGTAAAAACACATTCTAATGGTGGGTGTTTAATATTTTTTTCTGTTAAAATAGCCAACATATAACACACTCCATAGCCATCATCAGCTCCTAATGTTGTTCCCGTAGCATGTAAAAAACCATCTTCTACATATAAGTCTAAAGAATCATTTTCAAAATCATGATGGCTATCATTATTTTTTTCATTAACCATGTCCATATGAGCTTCTAACATCAATGCTTCATGATCTTCATACCCTTTTGTAGCTTTTTTATAAACAATAACATTATTCATTTCATCTCTTTGATAATCCAAATGATATTGTTCTGCAATACTCACAATATAATTGGCTATTGCTTCCTCATTATACGAACCTCTTGGTATTTTTGAAATTTCTTCAAAATAATAATTAATTAAAATATTTGTATCTAAAACGGCCACTAATATATCCTCCTATAACTATTTATTTTCTCAAATGATTATATCAATTTTTAAACCAACTGTCTATTCATCCATTTTCCATTAAAATATCTCCATATAAAAAATATAGCTCGTACAACCCAATCAATAGACATAGCAATCCAAATTCCCAATAATCCAACACCCATTGTTTGAGCAATGATATAACTTAACAATAATCTAAAAGTTAACATTGATGTTGCTGAAACAATCATTGTATATTTTGCATCATTAGCTGCTCTTAAAGCATTTGGAAGAGTAAAAGCTGCTGGCCAAAAAATAGCCGCTGATATCCCATGGAAAAATATACATTGATATGCTAAAGCAATCGTTTCTTGTGATAAAGAGTAAAAAGTCAAAATAGTTGGTGTTGCTAATAAAAGAACAACAATCAATATAAGCATTGATAAATAGGTCATTTTCATAATCTTTTTTATATAATATTTTGCCTGCTCGTAATCATTGGCTCCAACACATTGTCCTATGACTGTAACCATAGCTAAGCCTAATGCCATTCCAGGAATAATTTGCATTTGTGATAAATTACTAGAAACAGCATTTGCAGCAATAGAATAAGTTCCAAATGTTGCAACCAATCCTTGTACTAATATTTTACCTAATTGAAACATCCCATTCTCTAATCCTGAAGGAATTCCTATTGTTAAAATTTTTCGAATATAAGTAAAATCAAATTTCCAATGTACATAATCATCAATATATAACTCACTACTTTTTTTACTTAACATAATTAAAATAACCAAACAAGCAACTGCTCTTGCAATTAAAGTAGCCAAAACGGCTCCAAAAACGCCCCAATGACATCCAAAAATAAAAAAAGCATTCAAAACAATATTTATAATATTCATAATAGCACTATTAATCATAGAAATTTTAGAATTACCAACAGCTCTAAAAAGTGCTGCTCCACTATTATATAAAGCAATAAATGGATAAGACATAGCTGAATAAAAAAAGTATATTTCTGCATTCTTCATAACATTTATTTCCACTTTACCAAAAACCAAGTGTAATAAATAATTATTAAAAATTATAACAAAAAACATAATAATTACTGATAATAATGCTGTAATTAATAATAACTGTTTTGCTGAATATCTTGCTTTTTCAAATGAACCTTGACCTATAAACTGTGCTACAACAACAGCCCCTCCTGTTCCAAGCGCAGCAAAAACATTGATTAATAAAATATTAATTGTATCAACTAAAGATACTGCTGAAACAGCCATTTCACCAACAGTTGACACCATCAAAGTATCAGCAAATCCTACTGTAATAGCTAGTAATTGTTCTATAATTAATGGTATCATTAATTTTGTTAAATCTTTATTCGAAAATAACATAATCATTCCTCCCACTCTTTAAAAAATTATAATCTTTTTTTCGTTTGAGATAAAATAATTTCCAATTTTTGAAATTCCCTTTTTGTCAAATAACGATATTCTCCTTCTGCTAATTGTTCATCTAATAAAATATCAGCAAAACTTACTCTTTTTAATTCAACAACATGATAACCACAAGTTAAAAACATTTTCTTAACTTGATGATATCTCCCTTCACATAGAGTAACATAACAATGATATGAATCAATAATTTCTAATTGAGCACTTTGGCATCGAATCTTAAAATCTATCACAATACCATCCCTAAAATATTTAATTAAATGCTGTTTTAAAGGAGAATCAACAGTAACAAAATAAGTTTTTTTAATATGATTTTGTGGTAATAATAATTTTTTTGATAAATTTACATCATTTGTAATAAGTAATAAACCAGTTGTATCTCTATCCAACCTCCCTACACAATAACAATCATCTTTTTTTATCAAATCCATAACACAAGGCCATTGCTGATCCTTATGAGCACAAATATATCCTTTAGGTTTATTAAGCATGTAATAAACAAAAGGCCATTCTATAAGTTTATGATTGACTACTATTTGATCATCTGAACTAACTTGAAATAAGGGATTATCAATACAAATTTGATTAATAAAAACTGACTTTTGCCTTATTATATTTTTACATTGTCTTACATTCCCATAACCACATTTCATTAATACATAATAGATATCTTTAATGACTATTTCTTCCTCTCCAACAATCATTAGATCTTGTATTTCCATTATTTTCAACAATAACACATACAAAATCTCCTCTATGATAATGAGATTCATTCTTTAAAATATCATGTAACGCAGATAATCTTTTATGTCCATCTACACATTGATAAGAATCTTGGTTTAAAATAACTTTAATTGGAAAAGACAAACCAATTCTTATAATTGAATGGTAAAGACTTTGATTATACTCTGTATATTGATATTGAATCTGTGATATAGGAATTTTAATAATACGCATAATAAAAACCTCCTTTTGTTATTATATCATTGTTTACATAAAGATAAAGTATATCTTTATTAATGAAAAAATGTTATAATTAAAAACATATAGGAGGTCATTTTATGAACATTTTATTAAGTCGTATACTTACATATTTAAATGGAACTTTATTCCATGACTATAATTATAAAATATGCACTTTCATTATCTTTCATTATTTAGAAATGGAAGATATGAATGAAGAAGAATTTTTAAAGAAAGGATGTTTTAAAAAAGAAGAACTTTATGCTTTTATTGCCTTATTAGGATTTAACCAATATGATGAGTTTAAAGAAACACTTTGTAATCATTATCAAACTCGACTCAATCAAATTCGTGTAAGAATGCTTGGGGTTGATACAAGTGATTATATTAATGATATGGATAAAGATTGTACTAATGAAGAAATGAAAAATATTATTTCTGATATATGCTCTAAACTTTATAAAGCTAAAAGAATTATTGTTTTTGGAGCTTTATACCCTATTTCAATTGCTATTGAATTACAAACTGACATGATCACTTTTGGTAAACCTTTTATTCAATATCATAGTTATGACCCTATTGTTATGGATGAAAATGATGTTGCAATAGTTATCAGTGCTACTGGACGATATTTAGAAGGATTTAAAAAATCGAGAGAAGATGTTCATATAGAAAGAGCTCAACAAATCTTGATTACTCAAAATAAAAAATATTTAAGAACTGAAGCTAATAATAATTGTAAAGTTATTTATGTGCCTGGTAAATTTGATAGTATTAATTTTAATTATCAAATTATGACCATTTGTGATTTAATTAGGTTACATTATTTCCAACAATATTATTTATAATTAAAAAACTAGGATATTGAAATTTATATATTTCAATCATTCTAGTTTTTTTATCCAATCATATCTATTATTTTAATAAAATACGATCATTATATTCTTTTGTTGAAGATGAGTATAAATGTATCAATTCATCAACTGTCATATTTTTTCTTGTTTCACCTTCAATTAATGCAATAATTTGTCCATCTTTCATAATCATTGTTTTATTACCATAGTAAAGAGCATCTTCCATATTATGTGTAATCATTAAAGTTGTAATATGATGTTCTTCTATAAGTTGAGAACTTATTTTTAATACTTTTTGTGCCGTTTTAGGATCTAACGCAGCAGTATGTTCATCCAATAAAAGAAGTTGTGGAGTTACATATGTTGCCATAAGAAGTGTTAAAGCTTGTCTTTGACCTCCTGATAATGTTCCAACTTTTGCATCTAAACGATTCTCTAATCCTAAATCTAATGTTTGTAATGCCTGTTTATATTGTTGTCTATTTTTATGTGTGAAAAGTGATAGACTAAAATGTTTTCCTCTTTGTGAAGCTAATGATAAATTTTCTTCAATTGTCATAGATGGCGCTGTTCCTTTTAATGGATCTTGAAACAATCTTCCAATACATTGAGAACGTTGATATTCAGGATAAGTAGTTATATCCTCTCCATTTAATATAATTTGTCCACTTGATAATTCAACAGCACCTGAAATAGATTGAAATAAAGTTGATTTTCCAGCCCCATTACTTCCAATAATCGTTACAAAATCCCCTTTATCTAAATGTAAATTGATATGAGAAAGAGCAATTTTTTCATTAATGGTTCCTTCATTAAAAACAACAGTAACATCATTAAGTTCTAACATTTTTTCTTCCTCCTTTTCAAAGTTGTTAATGCAATAGCAATCACAACCAATAATGCTGATAATAATTTCAAATCTCCAGAAGGTAAACCTAACTGTAAGGCAATGGTTAATACTCCTCTATAAAAAACTGCTCCAACAACCACTGCAATCAATTGAAAAATAATTTTATCTTTTCTAATAAACGTCATTCCAACAATAATACTAGCTAAACCAATAACCATCATACCTGTTCCACTTGAAATATCTGAATAGGTTTGATGTTGTGCAAAAACAGCTCCTCCCATTGCTACAAAACCATTAGCTAAAGCTAAACCTAATATTTTCATTTTATCTGTATCAATAGAACTGGCTCTTACCATATCTTCATTATCCCCACAAGCACGTAATGCTAAGCCTAGTTGAGTCCTTAAAAAATAATGTAAAAAAATACATATAAATAAAATGAGTAAAAAAATAACAATACATTTATGATATGTTCCAAAAATTTCAAAAAAAGTAAAAATACTTGTACATTCAAATAAAGAAATATTAGGAGAATCTCCCATAATTCTTAGATTAATAGAATATAGAGCTGTCATTGTTAAAATTCCAGATAATAATGGCATAATTTTTATTTTTGTAATTAACAAACCAGTTATCATACCAGCTAATGCCCCTGCTATAAATGACATAATTAATCCCAAATAGGGTAATGAATGAATAGTAAACATTGCACTCACTGCACATCCCAATGTAAAACTACCATCAACTGTCAAATCAGGTAAATTTAAAATTTTATAACTAATATAGAGTCCAAGAGACATAATTGCAAATATGCCTCCTAACTCTAACGCTCCTAAAACAACTGTCAAGTTCATACTATCACCTTATTTCATCATAAATAATGCTTTATCATTTTTAATACTTTCAGGTAAAGAAATATCTAATTCTTTTAATACTTTTTCATTGACATAAATATTTAAATCTTCTTTAAATACTTTCACTGGAATATTTGATATTGCTGTTCCTTTTAATACTTTATTGACCATATCCGCAGTTTCTTTTCCTAAATTTTCATAGTTAATACCAACACTTAAAAATCCACCATCTTGAACCATAGAATCTGCCCCTACATATAAAGGAATTTTTGCTTTTATACAAGCACTACTCACAACATTCATTGCACTTGCAACAGTATTATCATTTGGAACAAAAATAGCATCGCATTGACTAGATAAAACATCTACTGCAGATTGAATTTCATTTACATTTGTTACTGTTGCTTCTTCTATACGAATGCCTTTATCATCACAATAATCCTTTGCTTTCTTTATATTTGTTATAGAATTGGCTTCTCCTTTATTATAAATAACACCTAATTTTTTTAATTGTGGATTGACTTGTAATGCTTTATCCAAAATAAGCTCAACTTGAATCTCATCACTTGTTCCAGTTATATTTTTATCAGGTTGTTTTAAAGATGTTGTTAATTTCGCCCCAATAGGATCACTAACAGCTGCAAAAACAACTGGAATATCTTTAGATAAAGTTGCTGCTGATTGAGCAACAGGTGTTGCTATAGCCATAATAACATCTGGATTTTCTCCTTTAAATTCTTGAATAATACTTGCTGCAGTATTATTATCTCCTTGTGCATTTTTAAATATATATTCAACATTTACTCCATCTTCATATCCTAATTCTTTCATTCTTTCATCAAAAGCTGATTTAATTGTATTTAAAGATGTATGTTCTACCAATTGTATAATTGCCACCTTTTTCATATTCTTATCTTTTTCACCACATCCAACTAATAGTCCCATAAAAATAACACTTGCTAATAATCCTTTTAATAATTTATTCATTTTTCTCTCTCCTTATTTTTATTTGTTTTTTATGAAAATAAAGAGCTACACCATCGTTTCATACTATTAAAATCCCCCTTACTTGCTAGCAAATAAACAAAAAACATCTATCCTATCGAAAGGACAGATGTTTATATCTGCGGTGCCACCTTTATTGGTTATATAAAAACCCACTCTGTAAAATGCTAACACATTTTTGCTTTATAACGTAAGCTCACGTCTCAGGATACTCGATAATCTTTCCCCTTTGCCCTCATAGGTCCATTTACTTAACTGCCATTATCTAGCTTCCACCATCCTAGATTCTCTATAAATACATTTTTAAGTTTTATCTCCCACTCATAGGTTTTCTTTTTTATAGACTATCATATATTTTTTATCATGTCAATGAAAAGAAAAATATCCACTAAATAAAAATATAGAAATAATAATTCGATAGTTGTTCTCCATAAAATAAAACAAAGAGAACACCTAAGCATATATATGGAGCAAATGCCATATGTTCATATACCTTTGCTTTTTGTCTTATTAATAAATAACTCGCATACATTCCAGCTAACATAATCGCTATAACCATTCCTATCAATAAATATTTCCACCCAATAAACAAGCCACATACTGCAATAAGTTTAATATCTCCACCACCAAAACAATCAGGAATTAATATAGTCATCATATATAATGGTATACTCACTATAAAGAACCCTATAATATGTTCTAATAAAAATAAATTTGTAAATGGGATACTTAACAATGAGATGAAAAAACAAGATAAAACCAAACAATCAGGAATTATCATTGTTCGTAAATCAATAATACTTATAGCTAATAATATCATTCCAAAACAAAATATAATGATAGTCATGGTATTCAAACCATAATGAAAATAACAAAATAATCCAAAAAAGCCTCCTAATAATTCTATAACTGTATCACATTTAGAAATCTTTTGATGACAATATCGACATTTTCCTAAAAGACATAGATAACTAATTATAGGAAATAAGTCCATACAATATAATTGATGATGACAATGAGGACAAAAACTTCTTCCTTTGCTTACGCTTATTCCTAAAGGCAAACGATAAATAAGAACATTTATAAAACTAGCAATACAACAGCCTATTATAAAAATACAAACTAAAAAAATATAATCCATTGTTAACTCTCCTTTTTTTTATTTTTTATATTTAATTCATTTTATTTTCTTAGAGCTAACAAATTGATATATACATCATATCATTTTTTATTTAACAAAACAACAATTAACTAGGACGATCTCTTGACAAATAAATTTGATTTTTATATAATCTCTCTTGCAATTTCATATTTTGCTAAAATAAGCTATAGCTTTCTCTATTTCTGATTATAAATAGAACAAGTTATAGCTTTTTTTGAAAGGAGTTTTTATATGGAGAATAAAAATATAATGGGATATAAACCAATATTTCCCTTGTTAATTTCTATGGCATTACCACCTATGATTTCTATGCTTATTCAATCTTTATATAATATTGTTGATAGTATATTTGTAGCTAAGATAGGTGAAGAAGCAATTACTGCCATTTCTCTTATTTATCCCTTACAGAATTTATCATTAGCCATATCTTGTGGTATAGGGATTGCTATGAATGCTTTCATTGCTAGATATTTAGGTTCACAAGATACTCAAAAAGCTTCTCATATTGCTACACAAGGACTTGTTATGAGTTTCTTGCATTCATTATTATTTGTAATTATAGGTTTATTTCTTATTGGACCTTTTATCAATTTATTCACAAATAATACTACAGTTGCTCAATATAGTATAGAATATGGAACAATTGTTATTACTCTTACATTTGGTTCATTTATTCATATTGCTATTGAAAAGATTTTTCAAGCAACTGGAAATATGCTTATTCCTATGATTATGCAAATTGTTGGAGCTGTTGTTAATGTTATTCTTGATCCTATTTTTATATTTGGTTATTTTGGTTTACCAAGTTTAGGTGTGAGTGGTGCTGCAATTGCAACCATTATTGGACAATTTACAGCATGTATTATTTCTATTCTTTTTTTTAAGAAATATAATCATCATATTCATATCTCATTTAAAAATTTTCATTTTGATGCACATGTTTTTAAGAACTTATACAGTATTGCTATTCCATCTGGAGTTATGATGTGTTTACCTTCAATACTTGTTTCTATTCTTAATGCTATATTATCTACAATTTCCCAAACATCAGTTGCTTTTTTTGGTATTTATTATAAGTTACAAACATTTATCTTTATGCCTGCAGCTGGAATCATTCAAGGTATGCGCCCTATTCTTTCTTATAACTATGGAGCTAAAGAAAAAATAAGAATGAATCAAACAATAAAAGTGTCTTTATTATGTATAAGTTCAATATTTTTATGTGGAACACTGTATTTCTTTTGTTTTCCTCAGTCACTCTTATCACTTTTTGATGCTAATGATACTATGCTAAAAATGGGAATGACTGGGTTAAGAATATTATCTTTAAGTTTTATTCTTTCATCATTTGGTATTCTCATGTCTGGTGTATTTGAATCATTAGGATTAGGGAAATATTCTTTAATCATTTCACTTTTACGACAATTTTTGATTATTATCCCTCTATCTCTTATTTTATTGCCAAATTTTGGCATAAATAGTGTATGGATGACTTTCCCAATTGCTGAATTAATAGCAAGTCTCTTTGCATTTTACTTTTATTTAAAAAAATATAAGTGTATAATGTTTCAATAATAAAATGCAAGGAAGGTAAAAAAATGGAATTATTAAAAGAAACAATTTCAGACACTTTTTTAATCATACCTATATTATTTATAATGTATATTTGTTTAGAATATTTTGAACATAAAGAATATTCTTTTTATGAAAAATATCTTTTAAAGTATGGACCTCTATTAGGAGCAGGATTGGGAATGATTCCACAATGTGGATTTGGAGTTTTAGCTAGTGTATTATTTATTGAAAATAAAATAACATTAGGAACACTCATAAGTGTTTTTATTGCAACAAGTGATGAAGCTATCCCTATATTAATTGCTCATCCTCAAATGTATGCTTCACTTATCTATATTATTATTCTCAAATTCTTATTAGCAATAATTATTGGTTACTTTATAGATTATTTCTTTAAAAAACAAAAAAATTATTCTTTAAAAGATTATGGTCATAAGCATAATCATTCCATATTTATTGAAGCAATTCTAAGAACAATTAAAATTTATAGTTTCATTTTTATAACAAATCTTCTATTATCCTATTTGATTGAAACAATCGGACTCCATAATCTTTCTATCATTCTTATGAACAATAGCATGTTTCAACCTCTTGCATGTGCAATCATTGGCTTTATTCCTAATTGTGCATCAAGTGTCATTCTTACTCAACTATACATAAATCATGTCTTAAGTTTTGCTTCTCTTTTAGCAGGTTTAATGACTAATGCAGGATTAGGAATCTTAGTCCTACTTCAAAATAAAATAGATACAAAAACAATTTTAAAGATATGTGTTATCCTTCTTATTTCTGCTTTGATTGTAAATTTACCCTTACAATGGTTTTATCTTTATTAAACGAAAGTGTAGTTTATTATAGCAAAAAGCACATGAAACACACAGTTTTACGTGCTTTTTTTATTGTATTTGTGATTAAAAAAATAGTTTTGGGAGTTAAATGGGAGTTAAATTCATAATAAAAACCTACTCTTAATCAAGCAAAAGTGTAGGTCTAACGTAAAAAAACAATGTATGTAGTTTAATAAAAAAAATTATTTTATTTGACATTTTTATAAAGTTATATTATTATGATGAGGTAAATAAAATGTATTTACAATTTTTGTGTATTGATTTTTATATATTGTACATAATATATTATAGGGTAAGTATATTTATCCCTAAAAATAATGGTTGTTAAATCCAGGCTATACTGCCAAAATAACAAGAGATGTAGATATACCTACATCTCGTTTTTTAATTTTCTAATATATTTAGTGCTTTACGAATTCCATAATGTATAGATATAATTTCATTGAAATTAGGTCTATTAGGTGCATTACCTCGAAAACTCCATGTATATACATTTTTTTGTTTGTTTTTTTCACATTTCTCTATTCTAAAAGTTCCAATAACTCCTAATTGGTATAGATATGTCAATACATTCTCAATTGTATCACTAATACTTATATACCTTTTTGATTTAGATTTATAATATTCTTCTAACTCCATTAATGTGAATGTATCTTTTGCAAATTCTCTCAAAAGTTTAAAAACATCCTCTATTTGATTACTATCCCAAGTTAAGGTCATCTCACTTTTTATTTCAGCCAATATGTCTTTTGAATATGCTAACTCTGACTTTCTTATGATTTGAAGAGAGAAATTAGTGTAACTTGGGAAATTTTTCTTAATATTATTTAAATATGTAATCACATCCCTAGGTCTTCCAAAACCATATCTTACTATATAGTCAAAAGGATCCTGTTGCTTCTTCTTTTTAGGAAATAATTTATCCCTAACTTTTTGTAGACTATAATCTTTAAATTGTTTATTAGATGCTTTTATTTTATGCATTATCATATCAGAAAGCTGACTATTAGAATAATCATAAAACCAATTTAATTCCACTGAGCAATCTGTTATTATTTTTTGAATATTAGGATCATTTGATGCAAATTCTCGTGATATATCATCTCTTAATAACAAAATTATTTTACTATGACTTCTATACATAACATCTTCTTTATTAATATCATTCACTTTTTTTACAAGACTGATTAAAAAACTGGTTCTATGCTTTTTATCTTCTATTCTCGTTTCGTCTAAATCATCTATAAAAAGTATTATTGTTATATATTTTAAACATTCATACACCAATTTTTTTAATACTCTTTGTCTTTCAAAAAAATTAGTTAATTTTTGTTTTTTTTCAGAACTCTCTTCTAACTGATTTTGCATATCAAATTTATTACTGTTCTTTTTATATCCAACAGTAATGCTACTCATAATTTTTCTTAATGTTTTTCTCTCCACATCTTTAAATTTATCTTGTGGACAAATTTCATCATAATATCTCCTCAATGCAACTAATGCTTGTTTATATTTTATTCTTTTATAAAATCCTTTAATACATCCATATCCATCTTTAAAAGATTTAAAACTTTTATAATTTTCATTGTCAACAATGATATGTGCTAACTGCAGCATTAAATAATAATCTTGAAACAAAATACGATCATTTACATTTATATCAGGATTTTCCATATGTATATACTCTTCTAAATACATTTTATTTAACTTTTCATACTTAGTAATATATAATTTTTTATTATGTTTCAATTGAATATATTTTGCTAAAATAGTCTTCCCTGTACCTTTTCTACCACTTATAATGAAATGGTTATTATCCATTATCTCTTCATATTTATTATTTCCAGTATAAAACAAATCTAAAAAATTTTCTAATCTTGATTCAGTATCCCCATCAGCATAACCAAATTCTATATCTGATAAAGTAATTTTCTCCATAAAATACACCTCTTATTAATTTTACATTAACAATCACACCATGTCAAAGAAAGGAATAACATATGTACAAAATGCAAGAAAAGTGTACAAAATGCAAAAAAGCCTATCCCCAAATGAGGATAGGTGCATTTTATATCATATTTACATTTTTATACTTTTTGCTTTTGATAGAGACTTTGGTCCAAAGATACCATCAACTGATAAACCTGTTGCTTTTTGGAATTTTTTAACTGCATTGTATGTATTTGCACCAAATACTCCATCAACTTCTAGTTTATAATTTTCATACCAATTCAAGAATTTTTGCAAATTCTTTACTTGTGTTCCTTTATTCCCCTTTTTTAAAGTTCCTTTTGGGAATGTGCCTGTGTATGCTTTTTTGACTTTAGTTGTTGGTTTGGATTGTGCAGTTAATTTATTATGGAATTCTGTTTTCCACTTCTTATTTTTATCTGATGTTCCACACCAATAAGCAGGACATGATTTACCTGTTACATCATAATGTCTTATAACATGATCTGCTTTAATTCCATATTGTTTCATTAACTTCTTTGTAAGCTCAACCGCATTCTCAATTGTCTTTACAGATGGATAAATCTTTTTATCCTTAACATCATCACACAACTCAATAGAAATAGAATTCATGTTAGTACATTTGCCATAATATTTCCCACCACCATTGTTATATTTAGCACCCCCAACAGAGTAAGCAACATAATCATCTAGAACTGATTGAGTAACAGAATCGCTGTCAACAAAATAGTGAGCACTTGCTTTTACAATATTATTATGAAAGTATTTACCATTATTTTCGTCTGTATCTCCATTATTTCCTGTATAATGAATAACAATATACTTAATATTTGATGTTTTTCTTTTTGATCCATAGTTACTTTTATTTGCTAATTTCTTTTTCAATACATAAGACATTTATTCATCCCTCCTTATTTACTTTTTTTAATTCATCAACATTTCTCCAAAGTGCTTTTGTTTCTCTTTCTTGAAGTGCCATGCGTTCAACTACATTGTTATGTTTATCAACTCTATCGCTCAATTCTTGAATTTTATAATCAATAAATTTTTGATTATCTTCCACTTTTGCATTAATAACAGCTTGATTTTTATTGTTTAACATGATTGTAGTAAAAATACTTGGCACTCCAACACATAAACCACTTATAATCGCTACTAATACAGTATCTGACATAGTATTACTCCTTTTCTTTCTTTTGTGTTTGTGTTCCAAAATAGAAACCTACAATCATAGTGTAAATAGCCATGAATTTATCCCCATCAATTTTCCCACTTCCCACCAAAGCAACAAATGCTCCTGTCAAAGATAATGTCATAATACTTTTTACATCAATTAGTTTTGCAATCTTTTTTCCAAATTCTTTCATTTTTATTTATCCTCCTGTTTTAAAATCATTTGTTTGATTTCATCTATTTCTTTCTTTAAAGAATTTATTTCATTTTGTTGCTCCTTTATCATTAAAATAAGATAAGGAGTGAGTTCTGTATAATTGATACCCCAACTTAATTGAGAATCGTCTATATCTTCTCCATGATAAGATTTTTCACTTTCTCCATCAACAATACTTGCCTGTACCATTGATAAATCTCCTAAGTTTAAATCTTTGATATGCTTAGCTAAAGTCTGTGCTCCCAATCCTATATGAATACGTTCTCCTGTATCTCCCTTACCTTTTCTTCTATATGCTATAGGTTCTAACCCCATAATGAAGTCTCTCACTTTAAAATCAAAGTCTTCAATAATGTCTTTTTCCTTTAAATCTGATGCTGTAATAGCATTTGTAAAAAAGGCAGTATTGAAACGATAAGTCGTTGTTCCAAGATATGCTCCTGAATTTGTGGCAGGTCTTAATATAGTTCTATGATTGTCACTTTGCTCTCTAAATAATTCCAATACAGTAGCTTTGTATGATGTTGAGTTACTGCTAGCATGAAACTTCATAAAATCTCCAGAGTATATATCCATATTTCCATAAACATCTGTAGAAGATGTTCCTATAATGACTCTATCATCATTTGAACAATAGATAAGATTTCCTGCTGTTCCTTTTGAATTATATGTTCCAAGAACAGTAGAATTGTTTATTCTTATAGTTCCGTTCACAGTAACAGGTCTGTTAAAATAGAAATCATTTTGCCTTGCAGTCATTTGATGAGTTGCACTTGTTGATAAATTATAATAGAAACTAATACCTGGATGATTTTTTGTTCCATCTGCAATCAAATGAAGATATCCATTTGTACCCAATGCTCCTCCTGGTTTACCATCAGTAGCACTTGTTTTTCCACCACTATAAATTGAAGAATCTACAAAAATATTTCTATCAGTCTTTATAGAATATGCTGTTTGTAATTGATTTTCGGCAGTACAGTATCTTCCTATCCCAATACCATTCTTCTCTGTGCGTATATGAAAACATACATTTGATGTTGGAATTTTAATAGATATATTAGATGATAAATTACCTAAAGCATCTTTAACAACTCCAGTCACAAAATATTCTTTCGTTTCATCAAAACCACTCAAAATTACAAATGAACCACTAGCAACACTTGTATTTGTTTTATCTCCTGCTGTAAAATTTTTCATAACAATACTATTTTTTCCACCACAACTTGCACAAGAATATGTTGGTTTAATTGTTATATAAGTACCTGAACTATCTTTAGTACCTGCCGAATTACTTCTATATGTAACAATTTCAAGTTTTGGCTTTATATAATCTTGAACTGTAATTGATATTGTTTTAGCAGCACTTTTTCTTCCTCTAGAGTCTATTGCTACAGCACTGATACTTTTTGTCCCAGATGTATTAAATGGACCAAACAATACTCCTGAATTTGTTTTCTTCTCCCCATTACAAGTAATTTCATAACTTTTTATTTTTGAACCATATATACCTGAACCACTGACATTGACATTAACCTTTGAATAAGACTTTACATATACACCCCATGAAGATGGTACACCATTATCTACTCTAGTTAATATTGGTGTGTTGACAGTTGGAATAACTGATGATGGAAGATTTACAGTTATTGTTTTCGTGACATCACTGCCTATTTTAGTTGTTCCACTATAGGTTCTTAATAAAAGTTCTAATTGCAGTAAAGTGGAGTCAGGAATTTTTGTTGCCAATGATAATGGTGGTATAAATGATATGCTTGTACCTACAGCATTATTGATATTAATCCATGATGATTCACCTTTAACTCTATAATAGACATTATGTGTGAAGTAACTTGCTTTTCTTGTAATATTCACAACAATTGAACTTCCTAGCATATTACCACTTATTGTCCCAAAAGCGGATGCTCTAGGAATAGTTGTTAAAGTTTTGGAAATACTAGCACTTACCCACCCATCATCATAATTAAAACTTGCTTTTACTGTGCATTTCCCCATATTATTATGAGATACAGTAAAGGTCTTACTGAAAATAAGATGATTTTTTGTATTCTTAGGAGCACTCGCTGTAAAAACTTCACTTGTCGTTGTTCCATTTACAGTAATATTTAATAAACCATCATGAGTCCCTCTCCAACTTTCACCACTCGTTGTGATATAGCCTCTAATGGTAATACTAGATTTATTAGTACTTACACTTTGACTATTTTGTGTAATTACTACCTTTCCACTTTTTGCCATATTTATCTCCTTTCACTATTTGATTGTTAATCCATTAGAATCAACTTCTATAATAAATGGATCAATATTTATTCTTTCTTCTACAACTGCTTCTTTTATATGTAATTGTTTATTGGAAATCCAAGCTATCTCTGTATCATTTTCCTTAAAAGCTAACTTAGACTGTGATAATTCTGTCTTAAAATCTGAATCATTTGAACCAAGAGATAAAATACCATTTTCAAATCTCATGTATTGCATGATTTCTTCTTTTGTAAAATAGCCATTAAGTGTTTCTGAAATAACTGTATTTAATACAATTGAAAATGACTTTTCATCTAACATCATACTAGCCAATTGCTTAATTTCTTCAACAAGAGAATTTATACTATTATCAATATCTTCAGGCGCTGGAGAATAATCTGTTGCTATTTCTCCTTTATTTAATTTTGGGAAACTATCTTTTGGATATGATATCTTCATAAATGACACATTTTCTGGTATAGTTAAACGAACTAAATCTTCATTTTTAATATGCCATTCTACAAAAAACTTTTCATCATCATAAAAAGCATACCTAAAACAAGTGTCATTTGGTTCCTGGATATCATCTATTATTTGCGAATCTTCTGGTGTTAATAATTCTGATGTTCTCTTCGTTAAAGCATATGCGTCATAAGAATATACTTCTATAAAATCAGAAATACAATGATTATCAAATTTTTGTGCCTCTCCATTCTTACCAACTATATACCCTTCTGTTTCATTTGTTCTTATAATGAGATTTCTTTCACTTAGATTCTCGATCCTACTCTCTACACTTTCTACAGATGCAAAAACATTATCTAAAGAAACTTCCAACTCACTTTGTCTTCCAGAAATCCCCTCTTGTTCTTTAGCTATAATTTCTATTTTTGCATTACTTTGATCAACTGTTGTCTGTATTCTTTTTATTCTTTTCAATGGATCTTCTTTAACGATTACACTATCAGCGTTTTTGATTGTTATATCTCCTGCTAATTCCAAAGAATCCCTAGCCTCACCACCATATACTGTCCTCTTAATGGAGAGTGGCATAATGACTATATCATCATAAGAAACTAAGTCTGTAAGCTCTAATCTATCTATCTTGCACTTGAATTTTTTAAATGAATAAAATGAAAGACCATGATACATCTTATATATACGTTCAACATCTGACTGTTCAATATATGAATTATTAAAGCTGATATATAACGTCTTTCCTGTTTCATCTCCAGCAGACAATGGAATAATAAGTCCATCATCATAACATACTCTTGTGAATGTGAGAAGTTCGTTTAATTCATAATCACTGCAAAAGTCTGTGATATGTGTTGATGTGGCAAGACTCTTGAATACAATTCTATCATCCTCAACAAAAGCATTCTTACCATCACATTCTGCTATAAATCCAATGTAGTTTCTTATGATCATTGTATTGTCATACCAATCAACAGTTTTATTTAAAAGTTCTTCTGATAAACTTGTCTTATCTATAGAAATATTCATAAGTTTAGACATTTCATCAAGTTGTGTTGATACTGTTGTGGGATATTCAATTTTTGTATCATATACAATATTTGAGAGAATCATATAATCATACAATGTCACTGAAATATTTTTAGTCCATTTTTCAGGTTTCTCATATACAATATAAGTTTTGTTTCCAATAATAAAAGGATAATCTAACATTCCTTCAAGTTGATTATCCTTATTTTTTATTTTGAGTTTAATTTGTCTGGATACAGCACTTCCTATAATCATGTTTTCATTCATCTCATCATATGATTCAAAAGATATGACCAAGTCTGTTATATCAATACCATTAACTATCACATTTTCCATGTTATACCTCCGTAAGATTAAACTTCAATCCTTTTATCCAAACACCATTATTACATATCATTTGCATACTTTTTGGTCCTGCATACATTTTTTTAATCATTCTCTTATTGTTCTTTATGTCAAACAACTCAACATTAAATGTTTCAGGAGCTATCGCTTTAAGTATTTTTGATACTGTATCCACATCATCAATACTATATGCAAGAGAAAGTTTAAAAACATCAGAACGTATTCTATTTCTATCAAGAATACCTCTCTTTACATCTCTCTCACTGTCTGCATCTAAATCTTCTAAACTGTAATCTATGCTGATTGGAGCAGGAAGAACGGTTGTATTAATTTTTATTTTCACATCTTCATAATTCATTCTATCCCTCCTAACCAGTAATCAATTTTCCAGTTCTTAATGCTCTTTCTTTATCTCTCCTTCTGCTATCTTCGTTAAGGCTATCCCCGTCTACTATAAGATGAAGATTATGAATAGCTTCTAAAATTTCGTAAAGAATAGACACTAAAACCTGTATATCCTTGTTGTCTGCATTTTGACCACCATATGTTCTTAAAGCATTCATCATAATTTCAAACATTTTATTCTCTGGAGTAACAATTTCACCATAACGTTTATTATCACCAATCATAGCTAATTGTGGAGTATTTGCTTTCACATATCCACCTTGTGCAAGATGAGGGATTTTACCAATATTAAATCCTTTACCACCTACCACAGGAACCCAATCTGGTATCTTTATTTTATTCAAACCACCAGTAAAAGCATTGATACCATCAATAATAGCATTTATTGGGGATTTAAATATATTAGCAATACCTTTAACAATACTACTAAATATATTTTTTATTCCTTGCCATGCTTTTTTCCAATCACCTGTGAATACTCCCGTTAAGAAAGTAATTATTCCCTTAAAGATTCCTTTGATTGTTCCCCATATAGCTTTTATAGTACCCATAACTGTATTCAAAGGAACACCAAACTTACCTATGATTTTTGTCCAATCAGTATTAAATACATTTTTCAAAAAGTTTCTAAATCCCTCAAAAATTGTTTTGATCCCTGACCATGCCTTATCCATATCCATTGTAAAGATTCCAACAAAAAAATCTATTAATCCTTTGAATATTTTTTTGACATCAGGAATTAATTTATTAATTAAATCTCCCCAATTTTCAAATGTACTTGTAAAAGTCCCAACAACAAAATCTACAAGAGGTGATAAGCAATTATCCCATAACCAATTTAATGCATCAAAGAGTTGTTCTATAATAGGCTTCCATCCTTGCCAAATATCAATAACACCTTGTAATGCAATAGCAAGTATATCAACTAAGAAATTAGCTATGGGTGTAAGAACATTATTCCAAAATGATAATGCTATTGTTGCTACTGCTTCTACTGCTTTTACAAACACTTTAGAGATAAATGTCGCAAGTGGAACAATAACTGTTGTAAATACATCAGAAAGAAAAGTGAATAGAGGAACAAGTAAATTGTTATAAATATTAGATAATATACCAAATAAATTAGAAACAGCTTCATTAACTAGATTTCTAAAACCATCACTTGTTTGATATAAATATAAAAGTGCAGCTGTTATAGCTGCTACACCAGCTACTATAGCTAAAACTGGGGTACTGACTCCTAAAAGCATTTGAATAGTTTGTCCTATCCCTAATTGCCAATTACTGAACATGGTAACTAACTTTGATAATTGCACATATAATTCTAATCCAAATTGTATTCCCTTAAATGCGAGAAAACCTGCTATAATACCACCTATCAAGGAAAGAATAACTGCTTTATTATTAGTTAAGAAACTAACAAAATCTTTCCATAACCCTTTCATTTTATTGATACCTGCTTCCATTTTTGAAGTATCAATATCTAAAGCATCCCCTATACCATCTGACAACTTAAAATCATTACCTATACCAGAAGTTCCACTAACACCTCCAGTTCCCTTTGACCCACTAAAAGCATTGTCAGAATCATTACTTGTTTTTAAATTTTTTATTTCATCAAAACTTGCTAATGCTCCCATTTCTTTAGCTGCTTTTTTTGCTGCTTTACCTGCACTCCCTACATTTTTTGTAAGGGATGAAGCACCTGTTGAAGCATTATCAATACTCTTGGAGACACTTCCAAGACTCGTATTGATTTTTTTACCTGTTAATAAAGAAGTAAATGCTACAAAATATTGTACAGCCTTATTTAACCTTACAATAATGTTATTAATCAATGATACAATTGGAGATAGAACATTGATTAATCCTTGCCCGATACTTGCTTTTAAACTTTGAAAATTAAGTGATAGTACCCTAACCTTATTTGCCCAAGAATCACTTGTTCTTGAAAAATCTCCTCCAGCCGCACTTAATTGCTCAGTTACAAACTTCATTCTTAACATGACTTTTTCTTGCTCTGTCATAGCTGATGTGGTCTTTCCAAATCCATTTGCCATTGCATATTGATCTAAAGCATTTTGTGTCATAACAACACCTAAATCTTTTAATGTCTCTGTTTCTCCAGAAAATACAGATTTCAGTTTTGTATACGCTTCTGTTGGATCAAGATTATAAAAAGAAGCTACATCACCAGCTAAACCTGTTAATGATGTAGCCATATCATATGAAGCACTTTCACTAAAGCCAAACGCTTTCGCCATGGCCCCATATGTTCCTGTCATTTGTTTTGCCATTGTCTCTGACAAACCAAACTGACTGATTGCATTCTTTGCAAAATTGTTGATTTGTCCATTCATGTTTGGAAAAGTGACATCAACAACATTTTGAACTTCCTCTAAATCACTTCCCAAATCTAAACAAGATTTACCAAAAGAGGCAATAGCAGCTATTGATAATGCTCCACCTATCATTTTTCCTATACCACTAAACGACCTTGATAAAGTGTTGTTTGCATAATTACCTATAGAATTTATTTGACTGTTAAATCCCTTTGTGTTGAGATTTAAATCAAGAAATAGATCTCCGATACTAACCCCCATTGATTTCACCTGCCTTTGCTAGACTTGCAAACATTTTCTCAAACATCTGCATATCCTGTTTGTATTGATCCATATTAACAATCTTCTTGGCTTTTCTTCTTTGCCAATCGTTTCTTATTTTTCTTTGTTGTGGAGTGAAATTTTTAAGAATGTTTTTATCTGTCTCACTTCTTATGGAAACTATATTTCCTAATGGTGTATCTGATTTCAATCCACTAAGCAGTGTACAGAATTCATCCCATGACATATCATTTTCTCTCCTCAATCTAATTCCATACTGCTGAGCAAAAGAACTTTCTATAAGAAACCAATCATCAAAGATATCATAAAATGGATCATCTTCCTTTTTATTGGGTGTTACGAAACTGTTTCTCCATTTCCTCAAATGACTTAGAAGAAATAGCAGCCATCATTCCAATAAAGATATTTTGATAAGCTGTCATTGATAAATTCATTTTTTCAATTTTATCTGCTGCCTCTTTACCTAGTGCTATTTCTAATGCTTTTGCCATAGAATCTAAACTATCATCCTTATTGACAAGTTCTTGAATTCTTAAAACAGTGTTTTTTGAATCATCAACTTTAAATACATTTTCATCTCCTGTTCCCACTTTCAAAAACTTAGGAACATCTTCCAAATGTTGAGAAATATTAACTGTAAATGGTTTCATTTTTATATACCAAAAAGAGGAGTCTTTGCTCCTCTATCCTTTCTTTTATTTTTTTATTTTTAAGCTGCTGGTGTAAATGTTGGTTTTCCATTAGACATGACACTGAATTCAAGTGCTCCAACATTTGTAGAATCTCCACCACCCACATTTGTTACATTGACAATACAATTAAATGTAACCTTTGCTCCTGATGGAAATTCCCATTCAAAGACTGTTTCAACACTTTGACCAGTCTTAAATACAAGATTAGCAACATAATCATTTCCTTCATCTCCAACATTTCTTTTACCAGATAAGTCTATAGAAAATCCTTTTCCTGTCATTAATCTACGGATCCATCCTTCTGTATCCATTGGAGTCCACTCTTCAACACCATTGTCAAATGATGGCGAAAAAGTTTCAAGATCTGCAATCATTTTCATACCAGTTTCTTTATTTGAAGATAATCCTTCAGTTCCAATTTTAAATTTGTTGTTAAATACTGGATAAACTCCTGTATAACTCATAAACTAATCCTCCTTTTCTCTTTTATAATAAATTTCAAACTCTATAACATATTCACAAATACCTTTATCATCTCTACCTACATCTATAGCTTCATTGTTAAGCATTCCAATGAAATATACTTTATGCTCTCCTATTTTTTTTGGTTTACTGTTCATAATATCCTCAAATAATTGGTTTGCAACTTCTTCAGTTTCATCACTTGCATAATTATAATGTACAAGAAGACTGATTTTTTTGGCATTATATGAACTATTTTCAATCCCACCTATGGCCATAATAAGACGATTATCTCTTTTTAAGTTATAAACACCTAAGGACTTGTCCTTTTTCTTATCAAGAAATCCTATGTAGTAGTGATCAAATTTGATTTCTAAAGTTTTTAACCAGTTATTCACATCTTTTAAATGAATCATTTAAAATCCTCCTATTTTTTTTAGAAAATATTCATAAGCAGTTTTAACTTCTTTAGCATACTTTCCTTTTTCGCTCCAGTCTTCAAGCCACTTTCCTTTTGCGTTTGGATTATCTACTTTTCTGAAATTATATTCAGGATGAAAATATAATCTTCTTGCATACGAAGTGTTAAAGTTTATAGAAACCTTACCTTGAGAAGCTTGTTTTTTATTGACATAGCCACTCTCTTGTAATGTTCCACCTTGATGAGTTTTTCCACCATGCTCGAATGAATCTCCAAAAGGTACAACTTGTTTTTCAATAATCTCTCCAAGAACATAGTCACCAGTCATTTCCAAAGCTGTTGCTGCTGCTTTTGTGATTTTATTTATGGCACTTTGATTCAGTACCACTCTAGAATTAATAGATTTCATCATCTAAGCTCCAATTGGATATAATTGACTGTTCCATCAGGATTACGTGCTTTTGTCCCTAGAACAAGCTCTCTGTCCATTCCTAGAACATGTACCATTCCTTTAGGAATAACATTCATATCTGGAACTATGTCTTCAGGTATTAAACATATCCCTGTGATTTCTACAAGAACTTTATCAGAGGTCCATACTCTTTTGGCTTTATCCTGGTAATTACATTTTCCTTTCCACTCCAGCAATGTTTTAGGTGTTCCATTCTCATTGAGTTCTTCACTTTCTATAATCACTTTTATATCAGTATTACAAAATTGTGGAAGAATAAGCTGTGGCCATCTAGTCATAATAAAGACTCCTGCAACATAAACCTGTTGAACAAAGCCTCTCATAAAGGCTTCTGTCAATAGCTACACCATTTTCAACATAGATATTCCAGCTATTACCAAAGCTCATATTAACTCCATTGATTGCATAACTAGATAGATAGGTTTTTAACATAGTTTCATTTTCATAAAGAAAGGAAGCATGTTCACAACACACTTCCTTAATAACTTCTTTTTGATAATCAGTTAAGTTATCAAATCCTTTATCAACTATTCTATTGTAAGTCAACACATCAATATCTCTTGATGCATTTTTAAGGTATCTGCTTAATTTTTCTTCATCAATATCAGTACCCTCATACTCTTTTGCATAATAGGTACTATCAGCATATGGCTGATACATAAGTATCACCTACATTTCTTTTTCTGCTTCTAAGATTTTTTCAAGAATGCCCTTTGCCGAAGTAGATGCTCCAACATCTACACCTCTAACTTCAGCATATCCTTTTAATAAATCCATAACATTATCAGCAGTTTGCTGTTTATGAGAATTTAACTCATCAATTTCTTTTTGTAACAAATCAATTTTTTTATCTTTCTCATTTAACTTTTTCAAATGTTCATTATATTTGATAGTTTTTAATGGTGTGTATTCAATTGGATTCCCATTGTCATCATAGATATCAAATCCTTGATCTAAATATGTTTGTTTAGATGCCTCATTGATATCATACACCTTGTTCTCTTTTCTTGCTTTCATTCTTATTCACCTGCTTCCACATTCATATAACATCCATATTTCAATAATTCATCTAAACCAAATGTACCATTGAAACGTCTATTTTGATATAAGTAATTATCAGCAGTTCTTGAATCACTACCAGGAGCAAACATATGAATGTATGAATATTTAACTCTTGATACTTGTGCTTCTGGATCAACAATAATATAGTTAATTTGCTTACCAGTTGAATCAACTGCATATCCCTCTGTGAAGTTATAAGCAGTATGTAATCTTTCAGAAGGTACAGTCACGATTTCATCAAAATCTTCCATTGTAGTGATACGTCTATCTAGAGCATTACCTTTTGATGCATCTAGAGTTCTTTGAATACCCTCAGCATTCTTTAACAACTTCTTATATGAAGATGTACAGTAGATGATACAACGTGAAATCGGAATACCTTTATCTTCTAATTTCTCTACAACACTATCAAAGTCTGCCAAAACATTAGCTGTTGTCAATGCAGTTGTAGAAATATTACCAGAAGCTACCCTATTAAGTTCAGAATACAATTTTGAGAATGTATAACAGTCTAATTCTGGAATAGCTTGACGTTGTTCAAAGTCTGCCTGAATATTCTGGATAGATAATATTAAGTTGGTTTCATCTACATCCATAGGATCAACATGGAACTCAATATCTCTATCATGGTCAAGAGTTTTTGTTTCAAATTCATTCTCATATGTTCCTGAATTAAATCCCAATGTTCCTCTTGAATGATCCTTATATCCACTTGTTTTCATTTTTGGTAAACGAATGTCTTTTGTGTTAATAATCTTAATCCTTGGGTTTGAATTGAATAATTTTACTGATTTCAAATCAGTAGCATACAATGATAATAAATCATTGCTGAATTGTGATACATAATTAATTGCCATTTTTACTCACTCTCCTTTTTATTTTTTGCTAGGCAATACGATTCTTCCATCCTGAAAAGCTACAGTTCTTGCATCAGGAGTTTGTTGTTCATCACTTCCTGTGCTTCCAATCTGTTGAAAACCATTATTGTTTTGTTGAACACTTCCTTTAAAATCAGGAAATGCTTTAATAACTGCTTCCATTGCTTCCTTGACTTTATCTTCAAGGATATTTCCTTTTTCATCTGCCAAACCATTTCTATCAATCAGCTTAGCAAGGAAAGGAATCTTATCAGCTGATACTCCTTCAGCTGCTGCTAAAGTAGAAAGTTTACTGTCAATATTTGAATTCAAGATTTGAGCTTTCAATTTTTGATTTTCTAATTTCATGTTTTCTTGCTCTTGAATTGCATTTTGTTCAGCTGTTGCTTTTTGCTGCTTAAATGTGTTTACTGCTTGGTCAAGTTCTTCACCTGTCAATCCCTGCTGTTTAAGATAACCTTTTAGTACATTGTCCGCAGTTTGAGATGTACGTTTATTGATAGCTTCTGACATCTTTTCATAATCAATTTGTGGTTGTTGTGCTTGTGTTTCAACTTGTGCACCAGTTGTAGAAGTACCAGTTCCACCTGCTCCATCTCCACCATCAGCAGCGAATAATTGAATGTTTAATTTTAATAATTTAATCATAGATGTTTATCTCCTTCTGTTTTAGGTGTGGCTCACCATAATCTCCAGATTAGTTTTATGTCTTATACTGCGATTGGACAAAAGAAAAAGAATGTTATTTAAACATTCTTTGCTTCTTTATTTGGTTTAATTTCTTGGACAAAACCCTTGTTTATAAGATATTTTGCTCGTTTATCATTCATTTCGAGAACTTCATCTTTCTTGACATACTTATCTAGTTCCCTATCAAAGTATTCATCAATGATACATTTGACTTTCATAATATACTCCTTTCTGGTGGATCCATCACCAAAGCACCTCCTTTTGAGCAAAATAAAAACCGACTATTTGTCGGCTCTTTCTAACTTGTCTTCTTCTTTATCTATCTCTTCGGCCCATTTTAAAAACTTTTGGAATTCTTCATCTTTTTCCATCTCCGATTGAATTTCTGCAATGACCTTTGAATCATTACCATGATAGCTTCCTTCCGATTCGCATCCCTCTTGAAAATCTCTTATTTCTTCTTCTGTCCAAGGTGTAGGATCAAATTCAAGTTGTTTTCTATCCATATTATTTGCTCAACCCTTTCTTCACAAGATAATTATATAATACTCTATCCTTTTCAAAAAGCAACCTTGGATTTGTTATAAATGTTTCGTAACCTACACTTATATATTCAATTAGTTCACTTTTGCTAAATGTATGGTTATTCCTTATAAATTCTTCTTTTGTAATATACAATCTTCCTTGATATGGTCTAACAAATAAATCTGATAAAACTCTGACATATTCTACACCATTATATGTTTGATATTTATAAGAGCTTATTGACTTAAAAACATTATCTAATACCTTAGCAAAATCTTTATCATTATATAAATCAATATTTTCAGATACATAATGTGCAAATTCATGGGCAAATAGCCCATTTTTTGACTTACTTTTATTTAATACTATATATTTAATTTTGCCATTAAACAAACTTCCATAATAGCTTTCTTTTTTAGAAGAAAAAATCTTGATTTTATTCTTCCTTATATATTCCAAATCCTTAATTGGCATATGTTTTAAGTCATTTTTAATATTTTCTTTAAGAACTGTATTTCTACTAAAAATATGAAGTTTTTTGAAGTACTCATTTACAACATCATCTGAATTTTCAATTTTTTGTATTATTTTTTCTTCAAAGTTAAATGGTAACCATTCGTCATCATACCCAAGTTTTCTATCTTTCTCAATCCATTGTTCTTTTATTTTTTGTGCCTGTTCAATATTCACAGGATCTAAAGAACCTATTTCGAGTCTTTTTTGCTGTTGGATATGTAACTGATTCTTCCTGTGTTTCTGTTCATCAGGAGGATTTTCAATACCATCTTCTCGCAATTTTCCTAATTCTTTCTTTAGGTCATAGAAATATGTAGTCATTGTATGTTTACAATTGGGATGAAACAACCCTCCAGATATTGCTTTACTTAATAAAGGAAGATTTTTTTCTTTCGCTTCCTCTTTTGTTCCTCCTGAATAGATATCATCAATATAGACTCTACCCTGCCATGGTAAGCATGTTTCAGAGCATTGACCATATTTAGAAATTCTAACAGTTGTAATACCATATGCTTTTCTAACTTTTCCCTCACTTACTAATTTAGCACGCTTATTTGCTGTTCTTATAGCCATTTCTGCATAAGATGCAATATTAACCCTACGTCCATCTTTGTACTCTATACAGTTGATTCCAGCCTTTAAGAAATCTTTTGTAGCCCTATCAATAGATTGGTGAAGAGTAAAAGCACCACTATTTGACATAACTTGAGCTTTGAATATTGTTTTCCTGTACTGATCATTTACCATTCTCAACATTGCATGTTCAGCTTTTGTCATATCTTTTGTAGTTGCCTTAATAAGAGCATTCATTTTATCTTCATCTAAAGAAAAAAAGCCACCTTCCAATCCTCGCTGAACAGATGACTTAGCTTTTTCACCTCTAGATAATGCTTTTAATATATCTCTTTCTTGAGAAAATCCAGATGTTTTATAAGTATCTTTGAGAAACTTTGCTATCTCATTATTGGTTGCTGTAAATTTCTTTGTGAATACTTTTTGATTTTCTTTTTTGAAATTTTCCAATGTTTTGAGTTGTTCGACCTGCCACATGGACCAGTTCATACCCTCGTCTTTTTCCCATTTTTGATGTCTTGAAAGATTACGTTTCATAGAAGCAATAAGTTCTAATTCCATTTCTTCAAAAACGACTCTTACATCATAATCATTCATTAGATACTCCTTTTGTATTTGACTTTATAGCCTTTCTTATTCCATGAAACAATTGCATTTGTTAAATCTTTCTGTGTTTGAAATACATCATTTCTCATTTCTGCATAATCATCTTTTTCTAATGCTATTATTGTTGGTTTATTAGGTATTGATTTACTTACCTGTGCAATTAAACCTTTAAATTCTTTTCTTCCCATCTCATATGTATGTCCCTTAATTGATATTATCATCTTGTTTTACCTCATCATCTATATTTTCAGTTTCAACATTTTCAATAGTAGGTTCTTCCATTTCAGCAATACCTTGTTCTTGTTTAAGACGCTGAATTTCTTTTGCTTTCCAATCATCATCTTTAGAATCACCATACAATTCATTAACAGAAGCCTCAATACTCATGATTCCACCTTGTTTAGCTTTGCTGACTGTTTCTACTGTCGCCTCAAATGATGGATTTGCATACTCTCCAAACTCAACTGTAACCTCTATATCATCTGACAGTGTTTTTTGATTGTAGGTATCATATGCTTTCATAATATTGTTAATAACCACAGGAATACATTTCTGTAATGCTTCGATAATTTTATTACGAGTATAAAGAGTAGCTTTTTCTTTCTCTCTCTGTGCCTCTGCATTGTCTAATTTTTTGACATCTATTCCTAATGTACTAGGACTGATCAACCCTTGCAGGCATGCATCTAAAGCAGTCATATAAGATTGAATATAATTTTCACTAGGAATAGCTGGCTGTACTAATTTGATCTCATTCTTTCCATTCTCACTTCCATCTGCCTTTAAATCAATAAAGCGATTATCAAAATCATTAGGTTTCAATATCTTTCCTGTTCTTGGATCTCTGGGCAGTAGATTCTCTGGAATATATTTAGTTGATCTGCTTGCTCTTACTGCATCCATCCATTGAGAGAAAGCTTCATCTATGGAATCAAAGGCTCCTTCCTTTGAATCAAAAACTGAACGTCCTCTATTCTTCCATTTTGTAGATTTGAATACCTTAAACGGAATGGCCATACAGAATTGGCCTCTTGCAGTTTGATTTCCTTCGTTATCCTCATCATATCCCGCAAACTTATAGTCTAAGATATTAGCAGTTTCTGGAATTGTATCTAATGGAACTTCTCTCTCTTCAGGAAGTCTAACTAATTTATTTTTTATATAGCCATATCCATATGTTTCATACAACATGTAATTCCTTTTGTTATGTGTATATCTTGTCTTGAATACAGCTTCTTTAAATCTTCCTCTTGTATACTTTAAATCAACATTATTTGAAGCATAAAATTCAACTAATGGATAATCACTGATTGCTCTATCAAATGTAATTTTAAAAGCACCATCTCCCAAGTATAGTGCTTTTAAAACGGCATCTTCCACAATATCTTTAAAATCATTATCTGTTAAAATATTCTCAAATTCATCTTGTCTTTTATTCAATTTAATATCATTCATATCTCTAATGACAATTGACGTTAATGTCTCAACAATAATATGTGGTAATCCTAAATGAATCTTTCTCATTTTAATCTTAGGAACAGAACCCCAAAACATAGCATCACTGGTAAACAAGTTTTTATATAATTGTTCTAATTCGTTAGGATCTCCACGCATCCAAATTTCATTTTTAATACAATTTGTATCAAAATTTAAGTTTTCATTGATACTTATTGTAGTGTTTGGGGCTTCCTGTATATCTAACCATCCTTTTATCATTTTCTTTAATCCTCCTAGCATATTATCCTCCTACTCCTATTTCATTAACATGTGGAATAAAGCCATACTGACTTGCGTTGATAGTATGATCATTCCTATCTTCTGGTTCATATTTATCATCTTTCCATGAATAAGCCTCCAGTTCTTTTATATGATTGATACAATGCGCCAGAACAATATAATCATCTGTTTTAAACCATCCTAACTGTAGATGTATACGGTCAATTACAGTCATTTTCTTCCAAGCTCTGTTGAAAATATAAATGCAAGGATTATTCCTTGCATACTTGTCTAATTCTTTTAACGTGGCTTGATCAGCGCTATCAACATAAACATTCATAGCAAAGCCCCACTCTTTTCTATTTCTTTCAAGAAAAGCAATGAGATTGTTTACAACATCACTAGGTGCAAGCGGCTCATTTAAATCCTTGTTATTTCTTACTTCTTCATCTAGTATAACTAGCTTTCCATTACTTAGAACACCCTGAAACACAAAAGAAATCGTGTCAGGTGTATCATCAGAATAAGCTGTATCAACACCACATGAAAAAGTTTTAAAATATAAGTTATTCTTCTTGATATATTCTTTAAATTCATTGTAATCAAAAACATGTCTCTTTCTTGTGAAGTTGCTGAATACCAGACCAGTAGCACGTCCTCTAAGCCCCTGTATCTTGTTCTTATACATCTTTGTACCAACTGGAACTGCATCTATCTTCTTTTGAATATCCTTTTCTGTAAGTGAAGCATTATCGTAAAATGTAAAATACCAATGTATCCATCCAGGAATATATGGTTCATTCAGTTCCTCTAACAATTCATTTGGATAATCACTTAAATACTTTTTTAAAGGTCTGCTTTTGTTGATAAATTCCTTATACACTGGAAGCGAAGGATCATCAGGATTTGATGTTGTCATCATATACTCACATCTATGTGTAATTTCTCTTAAGAATTCCATATCACAGATATTAACCTCATCTATAAAGACGCAGCCTACTTGTGATCCAAGAACCTTTTTCCATCTGGTTTTATCATTATACCCACATACATAAATAATTTTTATTCCCTTTGATGTATGATACTGAATATGTGGAAGTCGTATATTGCCTTTACCACTAGCATGATATGATGTTACACCTTCAAATTGCGCCAACATTCCTAATTCACTGTTAATGATGTTTTTCTCTACTGTTCCAATGTCTGCCCCAGCAATAACATGGTCTTTCTTATCACTCATAGCCACCCTGAGCATAAATTTAGGTATACCCACTGTTGTTTTTCCTGCAGCAGTTGTTCCCTCTAAAAATTCACGTTCACAATATGTAGATAAAAAATCTTTAAACTTTGGTGATAGAACAAGATTAATCACTTATCTCATCTTCCTTAACAGGCACCATCTGTTTGACAAGATTTTCAATGTTACTGATAGCATTTTGTTGTTTTTGTCTTTCATCATCTTTAACCTCTAATTTCTCAGTAAACATTCCAAAACGCCTTCCAAGAAGTTCAGCAGCTCTAAGTCTTTCTTTTTCATCTGGAGGTTTCTCAATAGTCTCTTGACATCCATCACCACACATGGCCAATACTGAAGAATGAGATTCTCCACGCATGACTGATGTTAAATATTCCATGACTTCCTGAATATCAGCAGTGCGTTCATTCTCTAGTTCTTTTAATCTTTTATCTTTATATTCTCTGATGTCATCTTGACTAAGGAGTTTGCTTGCTCTTGAAGCTGCCGCTTTATCACTTTTAATGTTTTTATAAACAGCTTTATATGCTCTTGTTCCATTTAGGTCTATCAAGTATTCATCAACGAACATCTTTTGTTTTTCAGTCATAATGACACCATCCTTTCTTTTTACTAGTTGCAGGAGGTGGACTCGAACCACCTAAACAAGATAAGGAGTCTTGCAAGTTGCCTGTTACTTCATCCTGCCATATTTTAGTTAAAAGAAAAACCACAGCGTGTGTGGTTTAATCATCATTTGATTTTATAGATACACCATATACAGATTGTAGTGTCCAATCGTCATCTTCATAATCTTCTATAGATCTTTTTAACATTAAATTAAACACATAATTACCTTCCGCTTCATCTTCTGGTAAGTATATTGGTGTATTACAAATAACATTTACAGTCTTATTAAAATAAACATCTTCATTTTCTGGTAATTTGATTTCAAAATTTATCATATTTAAAAACAAACTATAATCACCACATATTTTTTCTAATTTTATTTGACATTTTAAACATCCATGATTATCCAGAACATTTCTCCTTCTTTTTATGCTATCATGATTTGATATAAAATTAAAATATATTTTTAGCTTAAAATCATTAATATATTTCTTCTTACCTTCTTCTTTTATAATAATTTTTCTTAACAAATCACTATCTGATAAATAATCTTTATTTTTATAACATAAAATATTAGCGTTAATATTATCTACACACATATTAATTATCTCCTTTATCAAATTTATCATACGAAGAGCTAGGCGACCATCCACCTTTTTCTGTTTTTTTATTAGTTTTTAATGAACTAATTGCTGTACCAGTTTGCAAAGAATGCATTCGAGTATATAATTCCATTTTTTCGTCAGTTGATTTATTAGCTAAATCCTCTGTCATACATCTTAAAAATTCATCATCAAAATCTTTCATTGTGTATTTTTTATTTCCGATAGATATGTTTAAGGCTTCCCTGCTAAATTTAAAAAAGTATACTAGTATAAAAATATCAAAACAGAAACCGAATATACATATACACAAATCTAGATTAGAATATTTTTCAGTTCCTAACACACGTAAACATATAAATTCATTAATAGGATATGCTGTTAAACCGAAAATAAATGTTACAAACGTATCTATCATTGGATATTTTTTATGCAATTTTATTAATTTTAATTTCCATTTACTATTCCCTCTTACTGCCATGGTAAACTCCCATCTTTCTATATAAACTCCCGTCCTTTTATACATATACATTTTACAACATATTTTTTAACGAGTAATTTCCCATGCACAAAATGCAAGAAAAGTGTACAAAATGCATTAATTTATCTTGTAAAACGATACCACTATGCGAAAAAAGGGAAATTTATGACATTCTAAAGACCTGCATGTAAAACACTTGCTGCTACCAAAGTTCAAAAATAAAGTGATACCGTCTTACAAAACAAAAAGAACAACACTCTTGCTGTTCTTTTCAAAATGAATATAAAGGGGTCAACTAATGAAATCTTGTCTTTCTGTCTTCTCTGACATTATAATAATATCATACCTTGCGATTAACATGTTTAACATTTTTAACATCTTTTCTTTTTTCTATCACTTTTTTTAAAAAGAGAAGTCTATTTTACTTATAGACCTCTCTTCTGTGACCTACTTCTAATATTAGAATAACTAATTCATCATCTTTGATTTGAGTAATAACTCTATAATTACCTACTCTGTATCTCCAATGACCTTTCCAGTTTCCTTTTAATGCTTTGCCTTGCTTATAAGGATCTTTGCATTCACTTAAGTTTTTTTCAATCCATGTAATAAGCATAGCTTTAGTATATCTATCCATTTTCTTCAATTGCTTTAATGCTTGTTTTGAGAACTTTACATGATATGTCATAATCCTAATTCCTTTTTAACTTCATCCATTGAATAAGTAACTGGATCTTTTAAGTATTCTTCATATGCCATATCTGCAATAGCAGCATCATATTCATCTTCAATTTTTTCAAGCAGAGCTTTCTTAAAAGCTTCTCCTAAAGAATATCCATGAATATCCGCATAACTTTTAAACAACTTTTCTTCTTCTGCATTTAATCTCATAGAAAAACTCATATAATCACCTCTTCTTGTAATACATTGTACTACTTATTATAGTATATGTCAATTCAAATAAAAATATACTTCAAATATCTTCTTAAAAATTATTTAGCAAGATATTTGTATATTGCTTTATTAATTAACCTTTTAATATGAGTAGAAGAATAATGATGTTTATTTCCAATATATACATCACTGTGATTACATACATATTTTTCATAAATCATTACTTTATCACGACCTGAAAAATTTTTTTCAATAAAGTGTTCAATCTCTCTTTGTTTATTTTCTGCTTTCTCAATCTTCTGCATATATACAGACATCATATCATCCATGGATGTTCCCTTTTCTTCTTGTGAATAAGAAATAGCTTTCAATCCCTCCATCTTGGTTCTGTAGAACTCAATATCATATTCAAGTTGCTTATGTAATTTTAAATAATCAATGACTTTATCATATGAATTCAAACATATTCCTCCTCATTATCTTTATTTACTCTTGCTTTGCCAAACAGCAAAGCATATAATACCTACTATACAAAATGCTACTGTTCCTACAATTCCAACAAACACTCCCAAACCAAATGGATTAACGTACATTTTCATTTACTCCTGTTTTTTTATATAAACTTCCATCATCATTCAATCTAGGTGTAATTCCTTCTGATGTAGATATATACCATACTTCTGTAATTGGGTCTTGAAATGTATAAACAAACATACTTCCTGTATTTAAAATAACCTCATATTTTACAACACCATCTTTAATGGTATGTTGATTATCTCCTGGCTTACATCCTACTAATAATAGCAATGTAATAAATAATATAGTAATTTTCTTCATTCTTCCTCACTCCAATCTAACGCTTGCCCACATGAAGGACAGTAACAATCTTCCTCTATATATGGACTAAATTCATTGTTTTTTGACATTACAATAGTTCCAACCAACTTTTCACAATTAGGACATTCGTGTGTATATCCATATTCTTTTTTTGGCAATGCAATTACTTTCTTAGCTGTTGCTTTATCAACAATTTCTTGAAGTAAATCAACATTCTCACATGTACATCCTAAGCAACCAGCACAATTCATTATCTCATTTAACGCATTTTGATATTTATTCATTTTTGTTCCCTCCTATTTTCATCTATGACTACTGTATAAAACTCCAACAATAAAATAAGTACAAGACATTATTAACGCATATATATCTTTAGAAAGATAACTTGCTCCTATTAATATTGAGAAGAAAAACAATAAAATCAAATATATATTATCTTTTTTGTTCATTAGTTATACTCCTCTCTAAGAAAACCTTAACATTTCTTAACATTTTTTCTTCTTATTCACAGTATCAATCAATTTTGCTACTGCTATGCCTGTTTCACTTATTTGCTTATTGCTATGAATAAGTTTCTTTTTATTGATAATCAACAATTGTGATCTTGTTACACATTCCAAGTTATCCAATTCAATATGTGTAGGATCACCATCCTTGAATATCACTACACTATTTTTAGGAACAGGGCCATATTCCTGCTCCCATAATAGCTTGTGCTTTTGTTTCCAGTTTTCTTTTTTAGGCACCTTTGGTTTATCATTAATCTTTACCCATACATAGCCATCAGATAACAATTTTTCAGTTCCAACAGGATCAGTGTTTTTTGGTTTGTTTCCCGGTTTGAACATTGTCTTGCTGCAAGCTGAATATTGTTTCCTAGGCATCTTCTTACCCTTGTTATGAGGTATTGATCCTTTTTCAAATCGTCCACCTACAATACCACTTTTAAATCCATATTTAGCCTTCTGCATTGCTATTGCATGTTCTGATAGATTTGTACCAAAGCATTTATTAAACCTCTCAGTAAGCTGTTTTAGACTTATTCCCTTGACATTATCTCTTAAGAATTGAATCTGTTCTTGTGAATACCTGTATCTTTGATTCATTTCTTATTCTCCAACATCTCTGGAAGATTGATTTCTCTTCTTCCATATTCAACTTTTAACCTTTCAGCCTGTAATCCTAAATCTGCATTATCAATTATTTTTGTGGCTATGTTGGCCATAGCTTTGGAACGTTCTATTTCTTTATGTAATTGATCATCTGTTAATTCATCATCATTTAATCTTTCCATCTGTTCAAACAGATGATTATTTAAATCTACCAAATTATTTCTCATTAATATTTTTCCTCCATAAATACAACACAAGAATCCCAATCCTTTTTATAGAATCATGACTGTAACCAATCAGTTGATATTCCTGTTTGTATTTTCTTTCATAAATTTCTAGCATCTCTGTATGCTTGAAACATTCTATTTTTATTTGTACATACTTTCTATAATTCATCTTACTTATTTACTTCATAAAACAACTGTTTACTTCCAACAAACTCCATTGGAACCCTAAAAGTATAGTTGTTTCTATTTTTAGCTATGTCTACAGTTATATTTTTTATGTAATTAAATGCTTTTTCCCTTTCAGCATCTTCATATAGCAGGATTACATGAGTGCTTGAATTCTCAATTTCCCCACTATCTTTTAAACTATGCATAGTTAGTTTTCCATTTCTCAAACTTTCTCTATCACATTGGCTTGCTATAAACAACAGCACATTATTTTTCTTACACATAATTCTTAATTGTTTCATAATATGTGTAACTCTTTCATAGTTGCTTCTATTCAATTGTTTGTCTTCAATAGAAACCAGTCCAATATGATCAATAAATACAACATTTTGTTTACCTTCTCTTAAATGAGAAGCAATTTCTACAATCATCTTTTCCAAAGTCATTGAATCATCACACATATAAAAGTTATCTCTGTCATATTTATTCATTGACTTAATAATTCGATCATTTTCAATATTTGATAAATCTACCATCTTTTCTTTGGAATCAATAGCCATTAATCTTTTGACAATAATATCTTTGTTGACTTCCAAATTATAATACTGACAGTAATTATTTTTATTTTCTAAAAGTTCATTAAAGATATTCAATAAGAATGGAGTCTTACCAAAATTTGGAGGTGCTGCAACTGTTACTAAATCATCAGTTTCTAACATCAACACTTTTTCCATTTTTTTAAATCTTCCTAATTCAACATTTTTTTGTTTCTTGGTCAAAATATCTTTTATGATTTCCTTATTCAATGTTGGTTCTAATGAAACTTGTCTAATGCTTTCTAAGAACTGTATTTCCTTTATGAATTCATCATGATTAATAGTTCCATTACTCAATCTATAATTCAAATTAGCTTGATATTCTCTTTTGTAATTATCTACTATCAATTTTTCATACCAAAGAAATTGTCTTTTATACGATTCTTCAAACATAAAAAAATCATAAATATATTCATAAAGATAATCCATATCAGTAAATTCATTTTCAACAAAAACAACAGGATCAAATTCTTCTTTACAGAATTCCATCAGCATATCAAATATTTTTTTATGAATGTTTTCTGTAAAATATTCACTTTTAACAATTGTCATATCTAATAGTTCAACATGATGTGTTAGAATAGCTAAATAAGTTCTTTCCCATACATTTGAATTATTAGACTTACTTATATAAATCCCTGAACATTTCATTTTCTATCACATCCATTCCAAGTGGTTCTTTTTCTAACTTGTATCTTTTCCATACTTCATCTTCTAAAAACGTTCTAGCATAAACCATATGTTTATCTTCTTTCATTTCTTCACTATACATCCTTGCTCCATAGAGAATTTGCTCTACTTCCTGGCTAGTATATTTTTTATCATTCCAAAATTTTAAAGTATCTTCTTTATACTTTTCTTTCTTCTTCAAATAAATATTCCAAAATTCTAAAAAGCTGTTGCCGTAGTTTGTTGATGATGCCTCTGCACCTACAACAACATTGTTATCTTTGTTATCCTTGTTATTAGTGGTTAGCTCTTGGTTAGGTCTTGGTTGGCTCTTGGTTACTTTGTTGGTTAACTCGTTGGTTTTCTTCATTATGTAATCATAGTTTTCTACTGTAATAATCGTACCTTTTCTACTTGATTTAATGGTTATATCATTGGTTAAAACAAGATTTTTCAATGCAGTACGTACATTTTGAACGGATAAATTTGTATTTTCAGCAAGTTTTCCTCTTGATGTTATAAATGAACCTTTTTTAATCAATATCCCTTTTAACTTTATATCTTTATACTGTGCTCTCATTAAACAGTATTCATAAACTGTAACAGTATTTTTATCTTCATACCATTCCCACTTTGTTATACTTCGCCATAAAGGAACAAAGCCATAACTCTTGTCAATACTTTCAGCAAATGACATTTTAACCACCATTCTTTCTTAACAGATCAATTATTCTAAAACCTGTTTCATCTTTTCTACAGAACTCAAATTCAACTCCATATCGTTTGATTTGTGTTTTCATACCTTTATAAAGCATTTCCCCAGTCATATATTTTTGATGAAAAAGAGAATTTGGATTCCACCATTTTTTAACATCTTCAATACTGTGTACTTTATCATCTTCAATTAAAAAAATAAGTTTGATACCTTGCTCTTTTGCACGTAGGATTTCATTCTTAAAGCGACAATGATCTACTCCCATATTACATGCATACTCCCCTATTGATTGTTTTCTATCAACTACACATTTGTTATTAGAAAATGACATATAATCACCAACATCTAGTTTACTAATAACATATCGAACACCTTGTTTATCAAGATGTCCGATAATTCTTTCTAATTGGCTATTTTTTTCTCTTGTATCAATTTGAATGATCATTAGAACTCAATGTCATCTTCCATAATATCAAATGATTGTGCTGATGTTGATGTTTCTTTCTTTGATTCAATAACCTTGTCTTCTATAGAAAAGTTATTAGTTGATATATTCTTGGTAGATGTAAATATTGGGAAATCAGTTCCTATTTTTTCATCACCAAACTTATCCTCATATGTATTTTTTTTGTAAACAACCCCAATTAATTTATTCTTTAAGTCATTGGTCTCGTTGTTCCAACTGAAGGACTGATTTGAACTTTCTAAATCGTTAAGAAATTGTGCAAAGGCATATTTGGCACCTGTATATTGAAAATCAAAATTAACAATAGCCTTCTTATTCCACTTATTAATATCAAATTTAGGACTTCCTCCATTCTTTTGATATTCCTTCATAAAATTATCCTTGAATTCTCCCTCAACAATATCAAAAACTATTGAAATCTTTTCGTCTACAACCACTACATTTTTAATCTTAGCAATATATCCTCCAGGTTTTAAAAATGTTGTTTCCCATTCTTTTTTATTAAACTCAAACTTCATTTCTGTCTCTCCTTCTTATAAATTATTTTTTATTTAAGTTATAATATTCTCTTATTGTTTCATCTACGAATTTCAGATCATTATCAATTTCTTCGCTTTCAAACATTCCCATACTTGTTTTTGCAGTATTTGTTCCATTTGACTGTGTAACAAAGACATGCTTACCATCTATTACATCACATAACAATACATTCTCAAATAAAGCTTCAAATGTTCCTAATTGTGTATCAATCATCTTTCCAGCAGTAATTGCTCTAATTTTGTTTGAATCTTTGTCTGTCTCGATGTGATTTAAAAAATAAACAATTACATCATCATTTAATGTCTCAACATAATTTTTTAAATCAATCATATGCAATGCTATCTCTGTATACTTCTGATAGCCTCCTTCTTTGTTTCTTTGTTGCTGTTCAAAAAACATCAAATAATCTGAATCATCAATAATAAATGTTTTAACTTTATCTTGATATTTTCTAATTTTTGATTTAATAACTTCATATCTTTCACTATAAGCCATGTTTGCCATATTTATAAGATTGATATCCGTTTTGAATGGTAACCTTGATTTATGTAACGAAAAAACCAATACATCACTTTTCCTAAAATTTCTCAATGAAGCAGATTTACCACTTCCACTTTCTCCTAAAATTAATACACTTAATCCCATAATTTAGTATTCCTCCTCTAACATTTCTTTTTTATTTTTAAATCCTTCTTTTGCTAATAAAAGCAAGTTAACTGCATCTTTAATTAGACAATACTCATAGGGATATATTAAACTTGCATTACAATCTGTAATATCATTAGATAATATTACAAGTTCATCCAACTTCTCTATGTAATCATCATAGTCCATTAACTTACCTCCTTGATTTTCATATAAATAATGAATAAATAAATTAATATAACTGATAACCATGATAAAGTTATGATTATTCTTTCATGTTTCTTCATCTTCAATCTTATGTACCTCTCTTCCAAACAGTAATACTGAAATAAATGTTGCAGTACCTGATATTACTAGCCACCATCCTGTTGTTGTAACAGTTAAAAATGCTCCAATCAAAACAATAATTAATAATAAATCTACTTTTTTCATTGCTTTTCCTTTCCTAACCACCTATAATAAAGGTGATTAATTTTCTGAAATTAATTAGCTTTTAGTCACTGTTGCAGCAGTGGCTTTTTCTTTTATAAAATTTATAACTTCATTGGTTTTCATACCATAATGCTTTGCAAATATACTTGCTGGAATAACTGCTTCATCATAGTGCAGATCATATTTTGCTTTTAACCTTTTTATCATTTGCGAACCATTTTTGATTTTAGATATATACTCAACATCCTCAATACGCATCATACAATCCATTTCTCTAGGTTCTACAATTCCAAATAATCGAATGACATCTTCATTTAATGGCATATCAACATATTCAGTTATTAAATCTTTAACTGTCAGCATATGAATTCCTCCTTTCTTTTCGCTCATTCTCTCAAAGCAGGTAACCTTGAATTGTTTGGATTTATATTTGGAGATAGAAGACTACCTGCTTAAAGAGAACGAACTTTTATTTTTTTACACTTACTTAAATCTAAAAAAGTAAAATAATACATTTTATAAAAAAAATTGAGAGTGATAGATCATATAAGTTGATGAAATTCAAATAAATAATTAGAATATTCTTATATACTTCTCGTATGATGTGAGCCTGCCATTATTTGACTCCTTAAAAATTTGAATAAAGGAGGTGATGTCATGCCTAGACGTGCTAACGTAAAAGTAGTATCAGAATCTTCTACAGGATTAAATAAACGCATATTAATTAATGGACAAATTTACACTAACACTCAAGCTTACAATGCAGCTAAACAAGGTAAGGTTGAAGGCTATCATGGTGTGAATGATCATGGAACAAAGTTCATTCGTAGTAATCCAGATAAAAGCAAAAATAATAATTTAGGATAAATTCAGTTTTAATATCATCTTATTGGCAGGTTCACATCATACGAGAAAATAACTTGATTATATTCTCTATTTATTTTTTAGTGTGAAAAAATACATTCCTATCTCTTCTTGTTGAATTCCTAAAATTTCACAACATTTTACAATTTCATCAGTTTTGAAACAAAATCTATTATTCAGCTTTGCACTTTTTGAATATCCAGAAAATCCCATTTTGGAACCCCAATTTTCCTCTGTTTCACATATTTCTTTGATTTTTCCTCTTAACTTAGAAAAATCGTATTCATATTCCACCTTCAACCACTCTCCTATTCATTTTGTTGTAATTCATCTAAATCATTATTCAACTGGTATTCGCCAGTGAATAAATCACCCACTTTAATACAGTCAGCATAATTACCATTCAAATCTTCAAGAAATAATTCAGGCATTTTCCTTTTTTGACATTCACTGCACATGCATATTTCATTGACCTTAAACACTTGTCCGTCATTGCGCTTTGCAAGTAGAACCCACTTACAACTTGACTCATAGGATTTTTCTCTGACTTTGGCAGAATCAATCAATTTAGGAATTTCTTTTTGAAGATACCTAAGTTGTTTTGAATTTAATTTGTCTAATAAATCTAACAATCGTTCTAAATCTATATTCATTTATCCACCTCCAAATACTCTTTTAGAGTATTTTTGATATAAAAAAATTAAATGCATTTGAGCATCCCTATAGGTATTTTATACACTTCTGACATTTTTGTTAATGTATCCCAATTAGGTTTTGTAATACCATTTTCATAGTTTTGTAAAGTTTTCAATGATATACCTATCATTTCAGCAGCTTCCCTTTGTAATAAATGAGAATTAACTCTCGCTGCTTCAAATGTTATTCGGAATTCTAATTCCATATAATCACTCCTTTCGCTTATTATCATAATACTCTTTTAGAGTATTGTCAGCCCTTTAAGGGTAATATTATTCTTTTTTTATTTACTTTAATACTTTTTAAATGTATAATCTTATTAAGAGGTGATATTTATGTCTAAAAATTCTAGAGAAACATTTGTTAAACAATTAAAAAAATATATGACAATAAAAAAGAAAAGCCAAAAAGATATTTCAAATGAGTTAGGTATTCCAACTACAACTGTATCTAATTGGTATTTAGGTAAAAAATATCCTAGACCCGATTCGATGCAGAAATTAGCTGATTATTTTGGTATAAAAATGGAAGAATTAATATCAGATAATAGTACAATAAAAACTGGAGTAAAAATACCTGTTCTTGGAACGGTAATTGCAGGTATACCTATAACTGCCATTGAAGAAATATTAGATTATGAAGAAATAAGTGAATCATTAGCTAAAACTGGTGATTTTTATGCACTAAAGATTAAAGGTACTTCAATGGAACCTAAAATGAGTGAGGGTGATATAGTTATAGTTAGACAACAAAACTACGTTGAAAATAATCAAATTGCCATAGTTTTGATTAACGGGGATGAAGCTACCGTAAAACAAGTTAGATATAGAAACGACGGTATTGAATTAATCGGTTTTAATAGTTATGTATATCCTCCAACGTTTTACACAAAAGAACAGATACTTAATTTGCCTATTCAAATTATAGGTAAAGTAGTTGAATTGAGAGCAAAATTTTAATTGAGGTATTTTGAAATGGAATTATATAATCCGGAAATGTTGACAGAAAAAAATCTTATTTTATGGACCAATACATTTACTTATTGTAGTAGAACATACGAACTATATTGTACAAAATGTCAGAAAATTATGAAAATGGATACTACTTATCGCCCATATTGTAGTGATCATGGCATAGAAAGTGATTCTACGTTCTCATATAACTGTAATGGAAAAAGTATTAAGGAGTATAACCTGCCTGTCATCTTTAAAAGTACATGTAAGCAATGTGGTTCTAAAATTACTACTATTTTATATTTAGGTCCATCTGGGAAATATGAATTTATTAATATATATTCTTCTTATAGTGGTAGTTATACAACTTATACTCCAGATGAAATAAAATATTACTTAGATCAAGCATTTAAATGTAAAAATATTGGTGCATATACTGCAGCAATGGCTATGTATAGAAGCGCCATTGAATGGATAATGGAAAAAGAAGGATATTCTAAAGGGATGTTAGGAAAACGTATAGATAATCTTGAGAACGATATTTTAAATGGACGTGCCCCTAAATGGACAGATGATGTTTCACCCGAAGAACTAGAAGTATTAAAAAACCTTGGAAATACATCAATGCATACTAATCATGGTGATATATCTTTACAGCAAAAATTTGATACTTATCTTTTAAATGATGTTGACCTTGTTATTCAACATATATTAGAAGAAATATACGATAAACCTATAAAAAAAGCAGAAAGACTAAAAAAATTAAAGACACTATCATATACAAACAAATAAAAAACCTCCCTTGCATTAACATTGAGGGGTATAAGAAAATTAAATTAAGTAAACACATTAAGTATTTATCATAAATTGAAGGGAGAAATGAAAAGAAAATTAAAAAAACGTTGAATTTATCAAAACTTTTTACAAAAAAACATTGACATATACGTACGTATATAGTATAATATAATTGTAAGGAGGTTAGGTAAATGAATAAAGACGAAATAAAAGACTTGCTTGAAATTATAGCTCTACTAATCGAAGTACTAGCAATACTTAGAGATATAATCAAAGACAAGTCTAAAACCAAAAAGCCAAAGGGGTGAAAGGTTCCCCTTTCTATTCTCTAGCCTCCTTTATTTTAACATAAAAGAAAGGAAATGAAAATAATGAAAAAAAATATATTTTATATTATTGGTATAGTTGGTATTATTAAAATTTTATTAGATGGATTTGATGGAGAATTCTATAACCCTACAATCTTCAAGTTTATAAAATGGTTTATTTTTACAATTTATTTGGTTTTATTATTCATTTATCATAGAAAGGAAAATTAATATGGAAAAAGATAAATATACTGCTCAAAAGAAATATGCAAAAAGCAATATAAAAAAATTGAGTTGTTCTTTTAAAAAGGAGTTTGTTGATGATTTTGCTGATTCATGTAGAAAATTAAATATTAAACAATCGGATGTTATTAGAAATGCTATGCAAGATATTATTGATAAAGCCAAAATCAGGTAAACACACTAAAACAGTGTTTATAATAAAAAAGAAATGTGGAATCAATTATGAAAAGAAATGAAAAAATGTCAAAATGGAAAATTGTAATTGGAGTATTGTTGTTTCCTTTTACAATAATGTACTTTATGTTCAGAGGTATATTTAGGTTTTACAAATCTGATAAATATACTAAAAAGCATAAATTGATTATTACATGTGCTGTATTTGCTTGTTTTATGATTTTAGGAGCTATTTCAAGTGCTATGGCTGGACCAGAACTTGAAAAAGCAACAATAAAAAATATCGAATTATATAAAGATGAAGAAAAAAAGCCTGAAATAATTTGTACACCTAAAGATGCACAAATTCGAAAAATCAAATATACTGATTATGATGAAAATATTGTTTCTATAGAAAATGAAACTATTAAAGGGTTATCAAATGGAAAAACAACTATTATCTGTGAAATTGAAGATGAACATTCAAATATTATTAAATCAAATAAATTCACAGTTACAGTTAAATTAACAAAGGAACAAGTAGCTCAAAAAAAGAAAGATGAAGAAAAAAAGAAAAAAGAAGAACAAAAAAAATTAGAGGAATCAAGAAATACTATATCTACTACTGAAGGAGTTAGAATTAAAGATTACTGTAAAGAAATCATTGATTCAGTTTTAAAATCACCTTCTACTGCTGAATATCCAGGTTCTTTCTTAGATCCATTAAATGACTGGAATATGGTAAAGAAAAATAATTTAGTCACAGTTAGTTCTTATGTTGATGCTCAAAATAGTTTTGGTGCTCAAATAAGATCAAAATTTATCATTCAAATAAAAATGAATGATAATGGCTCTGGGAAAGCAACATATGTTCAATTTGATGGAGAAGTATTGAAAGGTACTTTTAAAAAGTAAAATGTTATACTGCTGATTATAAGTATTTATATAAATTAAATTTGAGGAGGAATTCAAATGAGTAAAAAGGGAGTAAAAATACAATTAAAAGACATCCAAGTAAATAAAGAAAATTTTAGACATTCTCCATTAAATAATGAATTAGAAGCAATACATTATTTAATTACAGAAGACTATGAAGCGTACTTAAATTTAGCGAAAGAGATACAAAAAGATTGTCGAACTTTTACTGCGCTAATGTTAGAAAAAAATGGAAATAGAATATTGATGGATGCTAATCGAAGAATATCAGTTTTAAAAATATTTGAGAATCCAAAATTAATTCCTGAAGGAAATGACTATGACATTTTGCGCAATATGTGTATCGCTCATGGTCCCCTAGGAATATCTGAAATTTTTTGTGATATTTATTATGATTCTATTGAAGAAGACAGAGAAAATTTAATGGAAGCATTAAATGAATTACATATTAAAGACAATAAAACAAAAAAGGATTGGAACGCTTTATCACAATATAGAGCTAGTCAATTCATTGGTTCTTCTATTAAGCATCCATGGATTAAAACTTTAGAGTATTATGGATTTACAGATGAGCAAATAATTCAAATGACTTACAAAAAAACTGATATTTTCAATAGAATCATAAGAAAAGGACAATTAAAAATTTTGGAAAATGGAAAAATAAATCTACAAAATGATAATATTATTATATCCAAAATTTGTGAAATTGTAAAAAATAAAGCTTATTATATAGGAGATAGTGTGCAAACTGTTGATACTCGTACTAAAACCCCTATTTATCGATCAATAATTGATGATTTAATCAAGACATATTCCCTTGGACAAATAAGTATTAATTTTTCAGAAGAAAAAGATACTAAAAGCAATCAAAACCTAGTTAAACCAGGGAATTCTGAACCAGAACAAATAGAATTAGATATAGATGAATCTAATCCTCAAATTTCTAAAAATAAAAATGATGAACATACTAGAGATATAAGCAATTTTTCACCCTTAATATCTAGCAAACAACGTACAACTATTATCTCAACTGAACAAAAGGAAGAATTATCAAGTACAGGAAATCCTAGTATAGATAGAGTGGCTTTAGAATTATCTCTATTAAAAATTTCTAATATTCATATTAAAGAAATAGATGGATTTTTGATTTCTGGTACATTACTCTTAAGAACTTTTTTACAATATTGTTTTGAATGGTATTGTGATCAAAATGATATTTCTTATTCTTCTGGATTAGAGGATACAATTAAAAAAGTATCAGAACATATGTTTAATAAAAAAAGTATTTCTAAAGAACAAAAAGATACAATTAAAAAGCTTGTCAAAAAAGATAATATTATAAATATTTTGAATGATACTGTTCATAATTATGACTCATCTATCAATCGTACTCTTTTATGTGATTTTTATGATTCTGTTCATCCGTTGGTTAAAAACATTTACAAATGATAGTTTTATTGGCCATTTAAAGCGAATTTTGTTACAATTTGCTTAGGAGGTGTTATTATGGCACATTATTCACCTTTACGTTATCCTGGTGGTAAAGGAAAAATGTATAATCAAACACTAGAAATTCTACAACAAAATAATTTAATTGGATGCACATATGTTGAGGCCTTTGCTGGGGGAGCGAACTTGGCTCTTAATTTACTCTTTAATGGTCAAGTAGATAATATCATTTTAAACGATATTGATCCTGCAATATATTCTGTTTGGTCCGCAATTTTAAATTATGGTCCACAGTTTATTGAGTTAATTATGAATACCCCTATCACAATTGAGGAAAGAGCTCATCAAAGAGAAATTTACAATAACCATCCTGATGATGTATTAACTTTAGGTTTCGCTACTTTTTATCTCAACAGAACAAATCGTTCAGGCATTATTACGGCTGGTCCTATTGGTGGATATAACCAAAATGGTAATTATTTAATTGATTGTCGATTTAATAAAATTAAATTAGCTGATCGTGTTAGACGAATATATGAAAATAGACATAGAATTCAAATATTTGATTTTGATGCACGAATTTTTTTGAGAATGGATTTCCCTGATAATTCTTTCTTTTTTATAGATCCTCCATATTTCCAAAAAGGAGGTCAATTGTATAGAAATTCATTTGATGAAAATGATCATAGAGAAATTGCTGAATTAGTTAGACATCTACAATATCCTTGGATTGTAACATATGACAATGTTGACGATATAATTCAAATGTATAACTTTTCTGCACATCAAGAATACCAATTAACATATACAGTAGAAAGAAAATATATTGGAACAGAAATTATGTTCTATAGAGAAAATTTAAATATTAATTTATAAAAAATACTACTTACATTAAAATAAAAAAAAGTCCTAAGCCCACACGGGCACACGGGTAACTTAGGATCAGTAACATTATAACAAATAAACCACCCTACGCCAATAGGATGGTTAAGATAAGTAGAAAGCCCGAGGGGCAACGTACAAACAGCACGCTTAGCTTTTAGCTACCAATCTCGGGTCTTATTTCTAAACTGATATTAACATTTTATTATACTTTTGTCAACTCACTTGTTTTAAAATCAATTTTCTTTACTCTGCCACACATTTTATATCCTGGAAATAGATTTAGTCTAAACTTGTTTATATTTAACATATTTAGGACTGGTTCAACAAGTAATCTATCTTTAGATCGCATATACATTGTATTAACTATTAAATCTGCTAGTTGTATACCATAATGTGAAGCAGAATCATAGTAAGTTACAGAAAAAGTATAATCATAATAACAATATGTTGTTTGCAAAAATTTTTCTAAATCATCTTTATCACCAACAGATATATTTCTATTATCAATCGCCAAAACAAACTCATATGATTCATTTTCTGGAAGCAATGGCAAAATAGTATCTTGGAAAAGAATTTTTACTCCATAATTGAAAAATAAATTAGAAGTACTGATTCTTTTTCTCATATGAGTTTTATCAAACACTATTGCACAACCATAAAAATTTTCTATTTTTTGAATTGTTTCAATTATTTCAATTTTTTCATTTGTAGTCATATTTCTTGTTTTAAGTTCTTTGGTTATATCCATATTTCTATGTTTTTTATGTTTCTTATTTATCTTTTTATATTTATTAATTACTTTTGATGAAGCATATCTTTCACCATAAACCATATAACCACCTATTGCAAAATGATTAGTATGACTATTCATATGAATTGAACCCGATTCATCTAAATATATGTATATTTTCAATAACATCACCTCATGTTATTTTATTCTACAATATACATTCAAATAAAACAATATTTAAATTATACAAAAATATAAAAACTCCACCGCTATCAACAGTGAAGTTTATCAAAGGCGCTGAGGTCTTATAGAGTTCGTCAACTCGTACCTACTGACCACTATATTAGTGTGCTACCAACACACTTTGAGTACGATATAAATTGACTACACATCAATTCCTTTTATCGTGCTCTCATTATACCATTTTTAAATGAGAGGAGCAATATGTCATGGCAAAAGAATATAAGGTTAAAATGCTTAAAAACGGCGAAAAAAGATATATCTTTGATATAAACTTAGGATATAGATCTGATGGATCAAGAATAAGAACTACAATTAATGCTAAAAGCATTAAAGAAGGAAGAAAAAAAGTAGCCGAATTAAGACTTGGTGCTAGTAATGTTATAAAAAGTGATTGTATGACATTTAAAGAAGCATATGATCTTTATTTAATAGAATGCAAAAAGAAAGATAGCCCTACAACATATGTCAACAAATCAGGATGCTTTAGAAATAGATATAAATATTTTGAGAACATGAAAATTAATAAAATAAAAGAAAACGACATAAAAACATGGATAGATATTTTACACAAGGATCTTAAACCAGGAACTATAAAATCAAGAGAATCATTTCTCAGTGCCTTCTTTAATTGGTGTATAAAAAGAAAAATAATTAATACTAATCCTTTTACATATGTTGATCGTACTAGGTCTAATCAAAAGAAAAAACTAAACTTCTGGACCGAAAAAGAATTTCAAATGTTTATAAATACCATTGATGATGGATATTATAATTTAATATATACTACTTTATTCTACACAGGGTTAAGAAAAGGAGAATTATTTGGATTGAAATATGAAGATATTATAGATAATGAAATACACTTGCAAAGAACAGTTAAATCAGTAAACGGTAAAATGATAGAAAGCGAAAAATTTAAAACAGACTCATCAAAAAGAATTGTCCCTATCCCTAAATGGCTTGATTTTGGTTCAGGAAAAGGTTTTATATTCAACACAAAAGATTATCTTCACTTACAAAGAATATTTAAAAATGATATTATAAAAGCCAATGCAAAGAAAATTAGAATACATGATTTACGTCACTCATATGTAGCAATGTTAATATCTAAAAATGTTGATATTTTTACTGTAAAAGAATTAGTTGGTCATTCCAAGATAACCATGACTATAGATACATATGGCCATTTATATCCTGATAAGCGAAAAGAAATCAGTAATTTATTTTAATATAGAATTTTGGGAGTTAAATAGGAGTTAAAAAAATAAAAAGCATTGAATTAATCAATGTTTTTTTAATTATTTTTCATCTTTATTAAATGAAACTATTTTTGTATAATAAACTTGTGATGGTAAATAAAACCACCAAATAAATGAAATATTCATTTTAAAAAGAAATTGAATAACAATACCAATATCACATATTGCTAATAAAATCAAAGTTATAAATAACCAATGTTTTCTCCTATAAGCATTGATAAGATTAAAAAAGCTTAACAAAGCATAGCATATACTCAAACTATATAAAGATGGATATAACATTAAACACAATGGTAAATAGAAAAAAATATTATGATCTATCATTCGATGATACATACATTGAACAATTATAAACAATAATATTCCTATACTATATAAATCTGTAAATAATAGAAAATAATCAGCAATGATAATAATAAATAAAACAAAATATCCTTTTTGCATATAAAATGTATAAAAAAAACAAATAATAACTCCTAAATATTTTATCCATGAACTATCAAAAATAACAATACAAAAATAAATCATTATTTCAGTTAAATAAAAAAATAGCTCCATACTCAAATATAGACTCTAGAAAGTCTCTCCTTTTCTATTGAGTATATCCCTATCTAGATCCTTCAATCATTATTCACTTAAAATTCATTTCTTAAAGGAGTATTTCTACCATAATTGACATAAGCACAATCATATATTTAGGTAAGATGATTCCTTGAATATCTTTTTTCATACTATATTATCATATAAGAATATAGCAATAATGAGTTTCAATTTCATAATCACTTATTAATCCTAAAACATTTCAATAAAAAAACCTATTTTTTCATAATATTTATCAAAATCTTCTCTTTTTTCCACTACATTACTCTCAAAAGAAAATACTATAATAACATTTTTTATTTATGAATAAAAAAGGATCCATCATACTATGAATCCATTCTTCTCAAAAAATTTAATAATAACTTATTCCCTATCTTCTATAACTTAATATTTTTGTTGAAAGATGACTTATTTTAGAAATAGAATTATCTATTTGTTGTAATTGATCATCAATATCATCTAATTGTTGATTAAGTAATTGAATTTGTTCTTTTTGTTGAATTATGTTTTTCTTTTGTCTTTTCATTTCATTTCTCTTAAATAGAAAAAAAACAGCAAGAGTCAATAAAAACATACCTGAAATTATATAAAAAATATTCATTTCTATCCCTCATTTCTTTTATTTATTATATCATATTTTATAAAATTTATTATTAAATTTCTTTCATCTTTTTTACTATTTTTGTATATATCAAAGATATTTGTGAATGATATATGTAAAAAGGAGTGTATACAAATGCCATATATAACAAACATATTTGCAAGACAAGTTTTAGATTCAAGAGGTTTCCCTACAATTGAAGTAGAAGTACATTGTGATAGTGGTGATATGGGAAAAGCCATCGTTCCTTCTGGAGCTTCTACTGGAATATATGAAGCACATGAATTAAGAGATGGTAATAAAGAATGTTTTTTAGGAAAAAGTGTTTTTAAAGCAGTAAATCATGTTAATGATATTATTCAAAATCATTTACTTGGTTTTGATGTTACAAAACAAAGATTAATTGATCAAGAACTTATTCAATTAGATGGAACACCTAATAAATCACGTCTAGGTGCTAATGCTATTTTAGGTGTTTCCCTTGCTTGTGCTAATTGTGCAAGTCATTACTATGATATACCACTTTATCAATATATTGGAGGATGTAATGCCCATATCCTTCCTATACCAATGATGAATATCATTAATGGTGGAGCTCATGCTGATAATCCTTTAGATTTTCAAGAATTTATGATTGTCCCAGTAGGTGCTCATAGTATCAAACAAGCCTTAGAGATGGGTTCAACAGTTTTTCATCATTTAAAAAATATTTTAAAGAAAAAAGGTTTAAATACTTCTGTAGGAGATGAAGGTGGATTTGCACCTATGCTAGAAGATAATGATACTGCTCTTCAAGCAATCATCGAAGCTATTCAAGCAGCTGGTTATCAACCTCAAGAAGATATTTGTATTGCTTTGGATGTAGCATCTAGTGAATTCTATAAAGATGGACATTATCATATGCAAGGAAAAGATTATACTTCACAAGAATTAATAACTTATTATCAAAATTTATGTCAACATTATCCAATTATTTCTATTGAAGATGGTTTAGACCAAGATGATACAGAAGGCTGGAAAAATTTAACTAAGGAACTATCGTCTATTATGTTAGTTGGAGATGATTTGTTTGTTACTAACAAAGAAAGATTACAAATGGGTATAGATGCACAAATAGCTAATGCTATTTTAATCAAAGTAAATCAAATTGGAACATTAACAGAAACATTAGATGCTATTGAATTAGCAAAAAGAAATCAATACAAAATTATTGTTTCACATCGTTCTGGAGAAACAGAAGATACATTTATAGCAGATTTAGCTGTTGCAACTAATGCAGGATTTATTAAAACAGGTTCATTATCAAGAAGTGAAAGAATTGCTAAATATAATCAATTAATAAGGATTGAGGAAGATATTATTCCTACACAAAGTTATGGTTTCAAAAAATAAAAAAGTTCAATATGAACTTTTTTTGGCTCTATAATATAACTGGAGGATTTAAATAATTCTTCAGTTTTCTTTTC
>CAJUOS010000002.1 GCA_910588075.1 uncultured Erysipelotrichaceae bacterium
GAAATCTTTAACATATTATAGCATAAAGCAAATATTAATACAATGCTTTTAGCAATATTTTATAATCAACCAACAAATTTCTTCATTTCTTTTTTTATTAAGAATAAAGTTATTATAAAAGCAAGCATGTCTGATATTGGTACAGCAACAAATACTCCATATAATCCAAAAAAACTTGATAATATGAAAATAAGTGGAATTAATAAAATACATTGTCTTAATAAATTCAAAAAGCTAGATTCTTTAACTTTACCAACAGCTTGAAAAAAATTTGCACACATTGTTTGACATCCTACAAATGGTAAACATATAAACCATATTCTCAATGCTATTTTCCCTAGTTTTATAATTTCATATTCCTGATTAAACATTGAAATAATAGTTTGTGGAAATAATTCAATAATACAAAAACCACTCAAAGCAATAATAGTAGAACCTATAATTGTATAGCGTAAAGTCTCTTTAACTCTCTCATAACATTTTGCTCCATAATTATAACTCATAATAGGCTGTTGTCCTTGTGTCATTCCTGTCAATGGCATCAACATTAATGTTTGCACACTTGTAATAATACCAATAGTAGATATAGCTGTATCTCCACCATACGTACCTAATGTCCCATTAATCACAATATTTAATAAACTTGTAGATAACTGCATTAAAAAAGCGGGAATTCCAGTTTTAATAATCAAAAAAGCAAATTTCTTTTTTAATTTCATATGAATAAAACGACATTGAATAAGACTTCTTTTTCCAAATAAAAAAGATAATTGCCAAATCATACTTAAAAATTGACCACCAATTGTAGCTAAAGCAGCCCCCTCCATACCCATATGACATTTCATTATAAGTATATAATCAAAAAGAATATTAAACCCCGCTCCCAATATTTGAGAAATCATTGCATTTTTAGCGTTGCCTTGTGCTCTTGAAAAATTATTACCACACATTGCTACACACTGAAAAACACCACCATATAAAATTATACTTAAATAACTCTTAGCATACGGAAGAATCTGTGAGCTTGCTCCTAATATTTTCAATATAGGTTGCATAAAAATATTCCCAAATACCATAAAGAACAAACCAAATAAAATAGTAATCATTAAAGCATTTCCTTGGAAATATTTTGCTTTTTCATCTTCCTTTGCTCCTAATGCAATAGAAAAACGTGTTGCCCCTCCAACTCCTGCCATTAAACTTAACGCCATCAAAACAAGAGTAACTGGATAACTAATTGTAATACCTGCAAGCCCCATTGATCCTAAATGAGGAGCATTCCCTATAAACATTCTATCGACAATATTATATATGGCATTAACAAGCATTCCAATCATTGCTGGAACTGATAATTCAAATAGCAAAGGTAATATTTTCCCTTTTTCCATTCGTTCTTTATCCATATTTACATTCCTCCTTACTTATCATATGAAAAATGTGTTACATAACTGGATTTACGCAATTATGCAACACGTTTATCAAATTATAACAATTTTACTTACTGTTTTCAAAAGATTTATCCTGCAATTATCTTAATATAAAATTCTCTCTTTCTAAGTCCATCAAATTTACATTAAAAATCACTCTCAATTCACATCATTATTTTTAAATATAGAAATGCCACAACAACAAAGTACACCACTAATAATTTCATAAGCTTAAAAAAGGACAAGACATTTTTTGTCAATTCATGTAATTTACTTTCTTTTCCATATGATAACAAAATCTATTAATCAATAAATAAAAAAGCATGTCATTTAGAACTGACACACTATCTTATAACTTTAAAAAATAAATAAAGGACTTCCTTTTAAATTTTTATTTCACAATAACTAAACTAAAAATAAACGAGTTATTCTCCTAATTGTCCATCCTTCTACTTAATCTGTCTCCTCAATATGAGGAATAACTTTTTTTAATCTCTTTTCAAAATCTCTACGAGAAAACATAATAATAGCTCCACAACCTAAACATTTTATTTTAATATCTGCACCCATTCTTATAATCTTCCATTGATTAGACTTTTTACATGGATGTTGTTTTTTCATTTCAACAATATCATTTAAGTTATATTCCATCTCTATCCCTCTCTTTGCTCATAGGCTTGTAATGTATTTTCTAATAACATAGCAATTGTCATAGGTCCTACTCCCCCTGGAACTGGTGTTATATATGATACTATACCTTTAACATCATCATAATCAACATCTCCACAAAGTTTATTATTTTCATCTCTATTAATTCCAACATCTAAAACAATAGCACCTTTTTTGATATAATCTTTAGTAAAAAATTTAGCTTTCCCAATAGCAGCAATAAGAACATCAGCACGTTGACATACTTCTTTCAAATTTTTTGTTCTTGAATGGGCAATTGTAACAGTTGCATTTTTCTGTAAACATAATAAAGATACTGGTTTTCCCACAATATTACTTCTTCCCACAACAACAACTTCTTTTCCTGTTAAATCATAATTAATTTCATCTAATAAAACCATCATTCCTTTAGGCGTACATGGAACAAGTCCATTTTGTCCTAACATTAATTTAGCGACATTTGTTGGATGAAAACCATCAACATCTTTACTAGGATCAATTAAATCTAAAATTTTATTTTCATTAATATGTGCAGGTAAAGGTAATTGTACTAAAATACCATCAACATTAGCATCATTATTTAATCTTTTAATTTCATTTATTAATTCATCCTCACTTATGTTTTCATCTTTTAAGATAATATCTGAAAGCATTCCAACATAAGCACAGCCTCTTTCCTTATTACGAACATATGTTTGACTTGCTTGATTATTTCCTACTAAAATAACTGTTAATTGGGGTATTCTTTTCCCTGCTTGTTTCATCTTTTCTATTTTTATTTTTAATTCATCTTTTCTCTTTGCTGAAATACTTTTACCATCTATAATCACGCAACTCTCACTCCTTTATAATTGTATTCATTATAATAAAATTTAAACAACTTGTAAATATTATAAATATTTCCCTTATGAACATAATGATAATATTATCATATCTTATATAAGGGATGTGAAATAATGCAATTATCATATAAAAATACAGCTTATCGTGTTTCTATCATAACTATGTTTATCAATTTAATATTATCACTTTTTAAATTATTTGCTGGGATTTATGGCTATTCGCACGCAATGATAAGTGATGCTGTTCATTCCATGAGTGATTGTGCTAGTACAATTATTGTTATGATTGGTATTCACTTTGCAAGTATGGATGCTGATAAAGAACATCCATATGGTCATGAGAGAATGGAATGTATTGCTTCAATCATACTTTCTATACTTCTCATTTTTACAGGTTTTCAAATTGGCTATCAAAGCCTTATCTCTCTTATATCTCCTCATACAATTACTATTCCATCATTTTTAGCTCTTTTTGCTGCATGTATTTCTATTTTAATCAAAGAAGGAATGTATCTTTATACACGTTATTATGCTAAAAAAATACATTCTTCTTCTCTTTTAGCAGATGCTTATCATCATCAAAGTGATGCTTTATCATCTATTGGGAGCTTAATTGGAATTATTGGTGCTATGTTAGGTATAAAAATCTTAGATCCTTTAGCAGGATTATGTATTTGTTTATTCATTTTAAAACCTGGTCTTTCTATTTTTTATGATGCTTCAATCAAAATGGTTGATCATAGTTGTTCTTTAGAATTAAAAAAAGAAATTTATGATTGTATTTTGAATGTACAAGATGTTCTTTCGATTGATAATATGAAAACAAGGTTATTTAATGAAAAGATATATATTGATTTAGAAATTGGTGTTAATGCTAATGCTTCATTAAAAGAAGCACATTATATTGCTCATAATGTTCATGACCTATTAGAAATAACCTTTCCTCAAATTAAACATTGTATGATTCATGTAAACCCTAAAAATAAAGAAGGTTAACTTAGCTTAGTTACCTTCTTTTATCATTTGTTTAAGGATTTGCTTGAGGTGTTGGATTCGTTTGTGGTGGTGTATTAGGTTGTGTTGGATTATCTGGCATTGGATTATCTAAAGGTGTTTCCTTCTTTTTCTTTGTTCCTCTTAACACGACTTTATCACGACTTTTATAAACACTATAAGCTTCTTTTTTTGAAGAAATTAACTTACCATTAGCATCATACACTTTACGATATGATTGTGCTTTTGCTCCTGAATAACCAGAAGTGATAACTTTTTCTTTTCCTTCTTCTAATGTTGGATCATCTTTATAAATTGTTTTATATCCTGTTGATGATAATCTTTGACTAGTAATTTTAACAGTAATATTATTAATATTTGTTCCATAAACTTTACAATTCAAACGATTATTATTATAACTTATTGATAACTTAATTGGATAATCCTGATTATTTTTAAACTTAAAATCTGGACCGCCCCAAGAAACAGTTGCATCTCTTCCAATGGGAACATAGCTTGATACATAAGAATGATTAATACGATCTGTAATTTCAAGATTAGATAATAAAACAGCATTGTAAATTGTTGAAGATGATTGACAAATCCCACCACCAATCGCATCAACAGTTTCTCCATTGACATAAGCTCCAGCAGCGCCAAATCCTCCAGCAACTGTACGTTCTCCTACTGTTTCATTATATGAAAATTCTTCTCCAGGAAGTAAAATAACATTATTACATTTAATACTTGCTAAACGAACATTATTTTTTCTTACTGATGTTCCAGTAACTGTTGTTGTATAACTTCCCAAAACATCTTTAAATAAATTCTTTTCTAACATTTCTTTACTAATTTTTGGTTGAATAATAGTTGCATTTATTGTGAATGTATCTCCTTGTGATGCATTATTAAACTCTTCGATTGACTTTTGCAAATCATATTTAACACCTACTTGAGAATCTACAATCTCATAATTATTATTTTTATCTAATGTCGCATTTTTCATTGCTTGAGATAGTTGTTTATGAAGTTGTTTCATTTCATTTTCATCATTTTGGCTTTCTACTAATGAACATTCAATAGTATCTTTAAACTCATAGTTTTCTAAAGCTGTATGTATTTTCTTAACAATATCTTCTTGACTTGTTTTTTCACCATCATGACCTTTTGTAAAAGTAATCTGATTTTCCCCAATTTTATATTGTGTTTTTTGTTTTGTATCATATTGTAATATTTTACTTTTTGTTATATCATTAATCAGTTTCTTTTCATCTTTTATTTGAACAGGAATAGCAAAATTATGATGAAATAAATAATTATACCCTCGCCTCAAAAAAGAATGATTGACTTCTTTAGATATATCATCAATTACTGATTTAGCATCAAAAGACACATTATCTTTCACATTAATTTGATATTCCTTATCCTTTACAAGTAATTTTAGATTAAGGTAAGAAGTATCTTTTTGAAATTGTTGTTCTAAAACTTGAATCGCTTCTTCTTTTGTCATATTAGCAACATCAATACCATTAATTGTTGTATTTCTTAAAAAATCTTGAGATTGAACAAATAAACATAACAAAAGATAAACAATACATACAACACCAATAATTCCACTCAATAAAACAATTTTCTTATTTTTCATTAACTTCTGCATAAATTTCCCCTCATTCTTATTTCAATCATATACCAGAAATAAAATCATGACAAGTGATTTGACAAAAATACAATTTTTACCTCAAAAAAAGTATATGATTATTTAATCATATACTATTATCTAGAAATAATATGTCTAGCAATAACAATTCCATTCGCTCCCGCTTGAGCCAATCCTCTTGTCAGACCTGCTCCATCTCCACCTACATAAAGTCCATCTATTTCACTTTCAAAACCAGTTCTTACCTTAGGACGTGCAGAATAAAATTTAGCTTCAACACCATATAAAAGTGTATGTTCATTAGCAATACCTGGCGTAACATGATCTAAAGCCTCAATCATCTCAATAATTGATTTCATTGTATTATATGGTAATACTAATCCTAAATCGCCAGGAACAGCTTCTGGTAAAGTTGGTGTTGTATATCCTTCTTTTAGACGTTTACTCGTTGTACGTCTACCTCTTTTTATATCTCCATATCTTTGAACAATAATACTTCCATGAGATAGCATATTGGCAAGTCTTGCTACTTCATGAGCAAATTCATTAGGTTCATTAAATGGTTCACTAAAAGTATGAGATACAAGTAATGCAAAATTTGTATTAGAGCTTCCTAATTTTAAATCATGATAAGCATGACCATTTGCTAACATTGTTCCAGAATGATTTTCCACTACAACATGTCCACTAGGATTAGAACAAAAAGTCCTTACTTTTGTCCCTACTGATGCATTATATATAAATTTTCCTTCATATAAATGAGTATTAATTTCATCCATAACAATATTACTTGTCTCTACTCTTACACCAATATCCACTTGATTATTATATAAATTTAAACCTTGATTTTTAAAAACTTTAGTTAACCAAGTTGAACCATCTCTACCAGGTGTTAAAACAACATATTGTGCTGATACTTTTTCACCATTTTCTAAAATAATACCTTTAACTCTATTTTTTTCAACATATATATCATGAACTGTTGTTTTAAAAACCATATCAATATGTTCTTTTAATTTATTAGACATTTCTGTCATAATACGTAAATTTTCTTCCGTTCCTAAATGTCTTACTTTAGCACGTAATAATTTTAAACCAACTGCATAACCTCTTTTTTCTATTTCTTTCACTTTATCAGTTGTAGGATCTGTAATATTATGTGTTGCTCCATGCTTTAAATATAAATCATCAACATAATGAATAATCTCTTCAACTTCCTGATTATCTAAATAATCTGTTAACCAACCACCAAACTCACTTGTAATATTAAACTTTCCATCAGAGTATGCTCCTGCCCCTCCAAATCCAGAAGTAATAGAACATGCGGGTAAACAACCTGCTTCATTTTCTTTAATAACTGGACAACTTTTAATTTTCTTATCCTTAATTGGACAATGACGATACATCACATCATGACCTTTATCAATAAGTAAAACACTTTTATCTGGAGCTTTTAAATATAACTCATAACAAGTCATAATCCCTGCTGGTCCTGCTCCAACAACAATAACATCATAATTTTTCTTCATAAAAAAACGCCTCATTTCTGGGGCATAAAAATGTATCCTCAAATATTATAACCAAAAATTTGAATTACTGTCAACATTCCTACAAATTTATAAAAGTTTCTTTCATATTTATTGAATAAAATAATGATATTAGATATTCTTTAAGTATACAAAGTGAAAGGATAATGAATAATGGAAAATATAAAACTTGTTTTATGTGATATAGATGGAACTTTGTTACATGATAATGGATATATTACAACTGAAGCAAAGAAAGCCATTTCTTTATTAAAAGAAAAAAATATTATGTTTGGAATTGCCACAGGAAGAACACCCTATGCTGTTAAAGATTTAATTGTTGATTGGGGAATTGAAAAAGATGTAGATATGATTATGGGATTTAATGGTGGAAGTTGTTATTATATGAAAGAACAAACTATGGAATCATGTTATTTATTAGAGGGTCAATACATTCAAGAAATCATGAATGATTTTAAAGATTTTAATGCAACATATGGTATTTATGATTTTAAAAATTTTCATTGTAATAGAAAAACAGATGCCACAATAAAGATTGCTAATGCTAATAAACTTTCACTTATTATTGATGATTTAAGTGATTATTATAATAAAAAAGTAGAAAAAGTTTTAATGATTGAAACTCCTGATAAAATTCAACAAATAAAAAACAGTTATGAAAGACATTTAAAAACAAATCATTACAGAATAGTTCAATCTTCACCTATCTTGTTAGAATTCTTAAATCCAGAATTATCAAAAGCAAAAGGAATAGAACAAATATGTAAAAGATTAAGTATATCTTTTGATAATATTTTAACTTTTGGTGATGAACTTAATGACTTAGAAATGATTAGAGATTGTATTGGAGTTGCAATGGGTAATGCTAGAAAAGAAATTAAAGAAATTGCTCAATATATTACTGATACAAATAATAATGATGGTATTGCTAACTTTTTATATCAATATATACTTAGATAAGAGGAGTTGATAACTATGTATTATACAACAACTTATTCTTCACCAGTTGGTTTACTTACACTTGCTTGTGATGATAATCATCTTATTGGCTTATGGTTAGAAGGACAAAAATATTTTGGAAATCATATTTTAGAAAAGGCAATAGTAAAAAATAATTTAGATATTTTTTATTTAACTAAAAAATGGTTAGATGGATATTTTAATCAAGAAGAACCTTCTATTCAAGAACTTCCATTATCACCAATAGGAAGTGATTTTCGTCAAGAAGTTTGGAAAATTTTATGTGAAATTCCTTATGGTCAGGTTATAACTTATGGTGAAATTGCTAAAAAAATAGCATTGAAAATGCACAAAAAAAGTATGTCTGCTCAAGCTGTTGGAAATGCTGTTGGTCATAATCCTATTTCTATCATTATTCCTTGTCATCGTGTTATAGGCACAAATAAAAGTTTAACAGGATATGCAGGTGGAATTGATAAAAAAATAAAATTACTGAGACTTGAGGGAATAAATACCCAAGAATTGATTATTCCACAAAAAGGGACTGCTCTTTAAAAATTAAAATATACACTAATGGAGTCAACTCTATAAATATTTGAATTGACTCCATTACTATTATATGATTTATCCTTTTAATCCTTTTGCTTGTCTTTCCATATTTTCTACAACAACATCATAGATTTCTCCTAGTGTTGATGCATATTCTAAAACTTTCCAAGGTTCATTTGTATGAAAATGAATTTTTATTAATTCATCATCACCGACTGCTAATAAACAATCTCCTACAAAGTTTTGAGTTATATAATCATGTATTTTATCTTCTGAAAGACCTTGTCCTTCAATCAATAATTGTGTATCAAATATATATTCCATATTATTCCTCTTCAAATAAACATGCTCCATTTGTTTCTATAACTTTTTTATACCAATAGAATGATTTTTTTGGATATCTATCATATGTTCCATTTCCTAAATCATCACAATCTACATAGATAAATCCATAACGTTTGCTCATTTGTTTTGTAGATTCACTCACAAGATCAATACATCCCCATGATGTATATCCCATTAAATCAACACCATCTATCTCAATAGCATTTAACATTTCTCTAAAATGAGCATCAAAGTAATCAATACGATATTGATCATCTACTGTTCCATTAACAAGTTCGTCTTTAGCTCCTAAACCATTTTCTACAATGAATAATGGTTTTCTATATCTATCATATAAATCAACTAAAGAAACTCTCAAGCCAATTGGATCAATTTGCCATCCCCAATCAGATGAAGGAATATATGGATTTTTAATAGCTGTCATTGTATTTGCAGCTGTTTTCTTTAAACCTTTATCCTCTTTTGCTACACAACTAGATGAATAATAACTAAATGATACAAAATCAACAGGATATTTCTTCATAATCTCCAAATCATCTTTTTCCATATGAATATGAATACCCTCATTTTTAAACTTAGATAATAAATATGCTGGATATTCTCCAAAAACTTGTGTATCACTATAACAATACGTACTTCTCATATCTTGTTGTGCTTGTAACACATCTTCTGGTTTACATGTATATGGATAATATGTTAATTTTGTAAGCATACATCCTACTTTTGATTCTGGAATTTTTTCATGGCATATTTTAGTTGCTAAAGCTGAAGCAACAAATTGATGATGCATTGCTTGAAAAACAACTTCTTGGAAGTTTTTACCTTCAAAACGATCTTCAATTAATCCTCCTGTTGTATAAGGATGTCTAATCATTGAATCAACTTCATTAAAAGTTAACCAATATTTTACTTTATTTTTATATCTTTCACAAATAACTTCAACATATTTTACAAACATATCAACAACTTCTCTTGAATACCAACCATCATAGTTTAAAACTAAGTGAAGTGGTGGTTCATAATGAGACATTGTAACTAATGGTTCAATTCCATATTTTATACATTCATCAAAGATATCATCATAAAATTTTAAACCTTCTTCATTAGGTTCTTTATCATCCCCATTAGGAAAAATTCTAGACCATGCTATGGACAAACGGAATACTTTAAATCCCATTTCAGCAAATAATCGGATATCTTCTTTATAATGATGATATCCATCTGAACCATGTCTTTTTGGATATAAGGAATCATCTGTTGATTTTAAAGCATCTTCAATATCTTTTGAAGTTATATGATTTTGCACTTTATAATCTTGTACATCTGCATCTAAATGATGTCTTGCACAATCGGAAACACTTATTCCTTTTCCACCTTCATTCCATCCTCCTTCATATTGATTAGCAGCTACTGCTCCACCCCATAAAAAATCTTTTGGAAATTGTCTTGTCATATCTTATTTTCTCCTTTTTCTTTCTACCCTTAATTATAATTATTTTAGCATTTTCATGTTCTTATTTTCAAAAAATGAAATCATTTATATAAAAAAAGATATTATATTTATCATATAATATCGTCTTCACTTTCTTTTAATCTATTTCCATTATTTTTAATTTCTACACTCATTCCCTTTTTTATCGAAGCAATACAAAAAACAACGAACATAAAATCATTAAAGTTTTTTCTTTATCCTTCATTACATCCATTCTTTTCCATCTTCACGTTTAAGAATATAGCGAATTTGTTCAAATAATTCTTCTTGTGTATGTGCTTTTGTGATAAAAACATGATTTCCCATTGCGGCTGCTAAAGCTTCAGGTACATCAGTTTCTAATGCGATCATATCTCCATATTTAGCACGAATTTGATCATAATTATGAGCATACCAGATACCATCTCTTCTTCCTGTATAAGCTACCCAATATTCACGATGTAAATCATAATAACATTGATCAAATTTAATCATATCTGCCCAAATTGTATAAACATCAACGTCATATGCATAATTTGTCATATCTGGCATATATGCTCCAGGTGCTCTCATATTAACTTCCAGACCTACAATATCTCCTTTTTTCCCCAATCCTTCTCTATCTTCATCTAATCTAAAAAATTCAAAGTGGAAAAAACGACTCTTTGCTTGAAAGGCATCAACAGCTTTTTTTCCTATTTCAGCTAAATCTAAACCTTCTACTGGTTGTGAATAGAAAGCTGTATCACTTGCTTCATTAACATTATCCATAATAGAGTTTAACATGACATGACTTGTTGAAATTAAAATATTTTTCTGGCTATCAGTAACACCATCAAATGTTTCCACATGTCCAGGCACCATTTCTTCTATAATAAATTGGATATGTGGATCTTTTGTAGAAAAGAAATAATCTAACTCATCATCATTTTTTAATTTATAAGTAGAACTTGCTCCTACTCCATTGTCTGGTTTAACAATAACTGGATAACCAACTTTATTCGCAAAAGCTTTTGTTGCTTGATAATCATCAACCAAACGATATCTAGCAGTTGGAATACCTGCTTTTGCATATACATCTTTCATCTTTGATTTATATTTAATTGAAGCCATATCTTGAATCTTTGGACCAGTTGTTACATTAAACTCATTACGTAATGTTGCTTCAAGTTCTAACCAATACTCATTTTGTGATTCAATCCAATCAATATGTCCATAACGCCATGTAAAATAAGCACATGCTCGATAAACTTCTTCATAGTTTTCTAAATTATCAACCTTATAGTATTCTGTTAAAGAATCCTTAGTTTCTTGAGAAATACTATCATAAGAAGCATCTCCAATTCCTAAAACATGAATGCCTCTTGCTTTTAAACGATCACAAAAATTATAAAAATATAATGGAAAATGTGGAGAAATAAAGATAACATTCATATTATATCACCCTTTCTACAAAATATGGAAATTGAACTCTCCACCATGGCCAATCATGATTAACATCATAACCCCAAAAATCTATCCATGCAGGAACATCTTTATAATCTAACAACTCTTTCATTCGAGAAGTACTCACAATCATATCATCTTCCCATGCTCCTTGTCCTGTACATAACACAATTTTACATTGTCTATATAAATCAACATATGGATGATCATAACTCATACCATTAATATATTGAATTGGTGAATTGCGATATAAAATATCATCATGATAATCACTAAAGAATAAATCACTATCATAATAACCACTTAATGCAATACATCCTTTAAAAATATCTGGTCTTCTAAACATAAAATTAGCTGCATGAGTTGCTCCCATTGAACATCCAGTTGTAAAAATTCCACTAGCATAACTTCCATTATTACCCAAAGAATTAATCTCAAAAATTCTTGGAACTAATTCATTCACAATATAATAGTACCATTGTTCCATCATATAAGTTCTATGAGAGTTATCTCCTCCCTCATCAGACCATGATTCTTGATCTATACTATCACAACAAAATAATTGAACTTTACCATCATCAATAAGATGTTCAATAGTTGCTACCATACCATTATTTGCAAAATCAAAATAACGACCATTTTGAGATGGAAAAACAAGAATTGGTTCTCCAGCATGACCATAAACATTAAATTCCATATCCCTATTTAAACACTGACTATATTCCTTAAACCATTCTACTTTCATAAAATCTCTCCTATCCTAACGTATATTCAACAAAAGCTTCAACTTCTTCCATTGTTTCAAATCTAGCAGTATATGTAAAATTACCCATTGCTCCTGATAAAATATCTGGCATTCTCTCACACATCACTAAATCAAATTGATATTTACGAACCACTTCATCATGACTATATGTATAACTTAACCCATCACGTCTACCACAATATACACAATGATAAGGTCTTTCATGATTGTAATGACTATACCCATCAACAACCATATCAGCATAAATTTGATATATATCAATATTATTAGCAAAATTCATCATATCAGGTGTATATCCTCCTGGAGTTCTATGATTGACTTCTAATCCAATAATATCTCCCTTTTTCCCTAATCCTTTTTTATCCTCTAACAATCTAAAAAATTCCATATGGAAACATCTTCCTGCTGTATAAAAAGCTTTTACACAAGCTTGTCCTGCTTGTTTTAAATCATAAGGAATTTCTTTTAATGAATAATAATACATACTACTTGCATCATTAACCACATCCATAATAGGATTTGGAAAAACATGTGATGTTTCAAATAGAACTTCCTTATTTAAGTTTGCTATACCATCATATGAAATAATTAATCCATTAACAAACTCTTCCATGATATATTGTGTTGGATGATCTTGATTATAAAAATCTCTTAATTCCTTTTCATTAGATACTTTATATGTAGCAGCTGCCCCTACTCCATTGTCTGGTTTTACAACAACAGGATAACCTACTTCTTGAATAAACTTTAAACCTTCTTCTAATGTTGTTGTTAAATGATATCTTGCTGTTTTTACACTTGCTTCTTTATAAAACTTCTTCATTTGAGATTTACATTTAATATCCTCAATATGATTTGTATGAATACCTGTTGTAATATTAAAATCTGTTCTTAATCTTGCATCTTGTTCTAACCAATATTCATTATTAGATTCCAACCAATCAATATGCCCATAATGAAAAATAAAATATCCCATTGCTTTTACCATTTCATTATAGTCTTCCATTGAATAAACTTGATAGTAATCATCAACAGCATTTCTTAATTCATCTGTTAATTGTTCATAAGGTGTATCCCCAATAGCTAGTACAGTAACTCCTTTATTTTTCAACCTATCACAAAAATTATAAAAATTCTTTGGAAATGTTGGTGATATATACACAAAATTCATTTTTAATTCCCCCTTACTTAAAAATATTATAGCATATATCAGAGTATTATTATTTATTTTTTATGAGAATTTTTTATTTTTATGAAATTTTTTATTATCAAAAAAGACTTATTCTTCTTGAATAAATCTTTTTAACAAACTCTCAACAAATAAAATAATAATAATTAGCCAAATTGTCCAAGCAAATACTCCTATCATATCAAACTGTATACGACAAAAGTGAATAGCTCTTCCTACTCCATAAGGTAGTTGTGCTAATATTTCTGCCATAACAGTTACTTTGACACCTAAACTCAATGAACTTTTCACACCTGATATAAAGCTTGGTTTAATTAATGGAAAATAAATTTTTGAAAACTTATATCTTAATGGTGGATGATATAAAGTAATGACATCTTCTAAATCTTGATCAATACTTTTAAATCCTTGAATAAAGTTATGATAAAGTAAGGGAAAAACAACCAAAAACAAAACAATATAAACTGTTTGTAATGATTCTGTCCATACAAGTACCAAAATAATAAATGAAATATTGGGAATTGCCTGAATAATTGAAAGTAATGGTGAAACATATTCATCAATCACTGGTCTTTGATATCCTATATATGACAAGAAAAATGCTAAAACAATACTTATTCCTACAACAATACAAATATGTGATAATGTTATCAAAATAGTCTGATAAAAATATGAATCTTTCAACATTTCTATCATTCTTAAAAAAACATCTAAAGGAAATGGAATGATAACATCTTTATTGACTCCAATAGCAATAAGTTGCCATATAAGTAAAAGATATATAGCCAAATTTATTTTATGTTTCATTATGATGCTAACATATCATCACTTAATGTTATTCCAAATTGTTTAAGTAATGATTGAATATCCTCTTTAACATCTATTGCATCTTTATAGTGAATATTTTGTTTCTCCCATGTTTTTAAAGCAATTTCAGCATTAGGAACTCCAAATGTTTGAACACCTATTTCATTCACCATAGTTACAATTTGATTATTATCTTGAAGTGCTTCCTGATTAGTAAAAGTATCTACTTGAGATAATATATTCTGCACTTTCTTTTTATCCTTAACAAATATAGCTGCTTGTGGATAACCTTGTACTTTTGTTTTCTCTTGTTTTTGATAAATATCTTGTAGGTCTGCAACAATTTTTAAATTTACATTATTTTGTTTAGCCTTTGCTATAGTTACTGTTGCAGCAGGTTCTGCCATTAAAGCATAACGAACATTCCCATTGATAATTTGTGGTTGAACATCACTAACAGCATTATAAAATTGAACATCTTTATCTTTTATAAAATCTATTGACTTTTTAGTCAGATTTAACATTTTCCCAGGAACTGCTTGTTCTCCAAATGCCACAACTTTATCTGTTTTAGCAGATGGATTTTCAACCAGATAAAGATTTCCCCATGTAATAACACCTGCCAATTTATAATCAGTTTTTCCTTTATTTAATAATTGACACCCTAAATTAATTGGAGCAATAATAATATCATATGAACTTTCCTTTTTAACAAGCTCACTACTAATTAAATCACTACCCTCAACAATTTTTATTTCACCTTTTTCGTTGACATCTTTATAGACACTTAATAGCGATAATGCTGGAGCACCATTTGGTGTTAAAACTTTTATTTCTTCTTTTTGAGATGATGTACTACATCCTGTTAATAACAATGCAAACATCATCAACATTATTCTTATCTTTTTCATTATATTTTTCCTCCTATGTTTATCATTATAATATCTTTTTTATTCTATGACTACTTAAATACTTATTTATAATGAAAAGATAGCTTATGAAAATAATATCATAGGCTTTTCAAGTCAAGAAACATCAATTAAATAAACCACTACTAGTATCTTCTCCTAGTGGAATTGTTGTCTAGCAAAAAAACATCCCTTATACTCTAGAGTATAAGGGATTCATTTCTAAAAAGAAAAATCACTTTTGACGTTCATTAAGCGAGAATAAGCTTGGTCCTTCCATAAGTTGACCATAAGCATCATAAATAGATTGATGACATGGACAATCCCAAGTTTGACTCTTTTTATTAAAATGAACTAAACATTTTAAATGTGGACAATATGGTGAAAAGTAATGAAGTTTTTCTTGGCTATCTTTATAGACTGCCATTAAATGTCCATCAATTTTAACAATAGCTCCTTCTTTAACATCTAAACTTTGAATACTTTTGGTTTGAAATCTTTGACTCCAATATCCTTTAGTAATATTTTTCATTATTCTTTGTGTATATTGTTTTGCTGAAGAAATAGAGAAATAATGGCATGAGTATAAGCTTTCATAAGGATTATCTCTTTCTAAAATCAAATCAGAAATAAGCCTTGCAGCAACTTGTGATAATGTCATTCCCCACTTTTGAAATCCGTATATAATAAATTCTTGATGATACTGGTTAAGTCTTCCTATATATGGAATACCTCTTAATGGTATACTATCTTGAGCATGCCAATCTTTTGCATCTCTATGTATTGTTAATGAATCTTGATGAATGAGAGGTCGATAACTATTAGTTTGATCAACACATAAATAACTATCTTTTCCTTCTTGTGTTTCTTTATAATCAACATATTCTCTTTGTTGGAATAATTTCATAAAATAGATGCCTTTTCTAATAAATGGATATCTTGTTGCATGAATAAGATATTGACATGTTACTGTATGATTATTGACTTTGAGAGTAAATGATTTATTTTTTCTTTCTATATGAACAACTTGACTATGTTCATAAAATTGAACTCCACTTTTTTGACATTTTTGAATTAATGCAAATAGATATTTTAAAGGATGGAAAACAGCTTGATGTTTTAAACCTATGGATGCAAGATGTTGATTATCTTCTACCATGTCTATTCGTAATGATTCTAATATCTTTTTTTGTTCTTGTATATCTTTTGCATATTGAGGATCATCAGTATAAATATAAGAGGTATTTTCTTGATAATCACAAGATATATTTTCTTTTTTTATAATGCTTTGTATTTCTTTTAATGCTTTTTCATTAGAACGATAGTATAAATAAGCTTGATGAATATCATAATGTTTAGTTATTTTTTGATATAAAAGACCATGTAATACTGTTAATTTTGCAGTTGTATGACCACTTGTATGACTTCCCATTGTATCTTTTTCTAATACAACAATACGATAAGGACTATCTTTTAATTGATAAGCTAATGATACTCCTGCTAATCCTCCTCCAATAATAACAATATCTGTTGTTATATTTTCATTTAATACTTTTTCTGTTTTTTTTCTTGTTGTTTTTTGCCAATATGACTGATTCATTTTATCACCCATTGTATTATAGACAAAAAAGGAAGTTTTAAACTTCCAATAATATTTGTGGTAAAACAATATCAATAGTTGTTCCTTTGTCTAATTCACTTTCTAAATGAATTGTTCCTCTATAATAAGAAACAATATGTTTAACAATAGACAAACCTAAACCTGTTCCTCCTCTTTGACGACTTCGTCCTTTATCTACTCTATAAAAACGTTCAAATACCCGTGATTGATCTGCTAAAGGAATTCCAATTCCAGTATCTCTAACTGTTATTTTAATAGCATTTTCAACTTCATTAACTTCAATATATACATCACCTTGTTCTTTATTATATTTAATAGCATTTCCAATTAAATTATTAAAAAGAGTATAAATTTGTTGATAATCTCCTCTATATATAATATTTTGAGAATGATAATGTATATGAATATCATGTTGTTTCATTTCTATTGCATAACTTTCTAATACATCATTAACTATATCATTTGTATTTAATGAAATTATTTCTGGTTTTCTTTCCATATTTTCTATTCTTGATAACATTAAAATATCATTAATTAAAGTTGAAATATTATTAACTTCATCTTGTATCTTTTTTAACATTTGTTGTTTCTGCTTCTCATCTTGAATATAATTTTGAGCTAACAAATCACTATATCCTTTAATAGATGTTAAGGGTGTTTTCAATTCATGTGAAGCATAAGAAAAGAATTCATTTCTCATTTTTTCAAATTTTTTACTTGCTGTTATATCTACAAATAATAATGTTGTTCCTAAGTCAATCTTTGATATATAACAAGCATATATACTATCATCTATCTTTATCTCTAACATTTGTTTGTAAACATTACTTTTTAAAGCATCTATGATATGGGGATACTGTGAACAATTTAAAAAAGAATCGTATATTTCTAAATGTCCTAATAATCTTATAGCTTGTGCATTTATACTTAATATTTTATAATTCTCATCTAATAAAACAAAACCTTCATTCATTTGTTTAAGTATTTCATCTATTTTTAATCTTTCTAATTGCACTTCTCTCATTAATTTTCTTAAACGATGAGATAAGTTATGAATAGTTTCAACAATAACATTAAATTCTTGATAATCATAGGTCTTTAAATCAAAACGAAAATCTTCAGTCATACAATCTAAACTTTTCCCAATTTCTAAAATAGGTCTAGAAATACGATATGCTAGCCTTCTTGATAATAAAAGAGCGATAACAAATGAAACGATAGCACTTATAGATAATGCTGGTATAAGAGAAGGTATATAATCAATAATCCCATTATATGGTATAGATAATCTGATAATGTAATCTTGATGATAATAGGCTGCATATAATGTATTCTTTCCTGTTGTTTCTGATTTTCTTTGTGCATAACCTATGCGATATTTTAAAGCCTCTTGAATCTCTTGACGATCTAAATGGTTTTTTGAAACATCTTGAGAATCTGTATCAGCAATAACATTTCCTTTTTTATCTATAATACTCATTCTTGTATCTTCACTATAAGTTAAAGGATTTAATTGTTTAATTTGATCTGAGAATGGTTTATGAAAATCAATAGCATAATCTATTAATGTGAGAGAATACAACATATTCTGTTTTGTTGATGTTAATAAATGATTAGAAATAAGTGTTGCTGATAATAAACTTGTACTTAAAAGTGTAATAATTAATACAACAACAAAATAACGAAGAATAGATTTAGTCATAATTATTTTCCTTTTCTATAAATCTATAACCTACAGAACGAATTGTTTTAATATATTTTTCTCCATCATCATTCAATTTCTTTCTTAATGAACGAATATGTACATCCAATGCTCTTGATTCGCCAATAAAATTATACCCCCAAATTGTATTTAATAATTCATCTCTTGTAACAACTCTTTCTTTATGTTCAATTAAATAAATTAATAATTGATATTCTTTATGAGTTAAATCTATAATCTCATTATGAAGTTTAATTGTATATGCTGATTTATCAATCGATAAAGTTGGTGTTTTCATCATTTTATTTTTAGGTTGAATACGTCTTAATAATGTACGAACTCTAGCACATAATTCAAGTATTCCAAATGGCTTTGTCATATAATCATCACACCCATTATCTAATCCTCTAATCTTATCTAATTCGCTATCTTTTGCACTTAAAACAAGTATTGGCATATGGGTATTATTTTCTCTTATTTTTTTAATTGCTGTTATTCCATCCATTTGTGGTAACATAATATCAAATATAGCTAAATCTGGTACATTGTCATCCATATCAGCAAGTGCATCAATAGCATTGTCATAAACATTAACTTGATATCCATTTGATTCTAATGCAAGTTTAACAATTTCTTGAATATTATTATCATCTTCAATAACATATATACGTTCGTTCATATACAACCCTCTTTTCTATTTTCATTATATTTGTTTTTTTTAAAAAATACAACATAACCATTATTCCTTTCATTAATTGATTCTTATACAATATGATGAAATAAAATCTATTATCTTAAAAAATCAAATCAAAAAGATAAGAGTTATTCTCTTATCTTAATGATAAAACAAACACCTTTTTCAGTGTTTTGAACTTCATAACCAAAGTTATGCAATTCAAGAATGGATTTACAAATAGCTAATCCTAGTCCTGTTCCCTCTCTATCACTAGAAACATAAGTTTCCCAAATTGATTCCATTTGTCGCTCTGTTAAAAATGATCCTTCATTTTCAATAGAAAAACTATCATTATCATATGTTATATAAATTCTTCCTTGTTTTGGTGTATGTTTAATAGCATTACTTAAGAAATTCTTTACAACAATTTGAAACTCAAATAAATCTGCATGTATCACTGTATCTTTACCTTCAACAATAACTTGAATATCTTTTTTTTGAATAAGAGAAATCAATGAATCTATGGTTGATGCAACAACATCATCTAAATTAATTTCATCTATTTTTAATTCAACTTTACCAGATTCTAACCTTGATAAATTTAACATTGCTAGAATTAATTCATTAATTCTTGATACTTCTTGTTCTATATTTATTAAATACTGTTCTTTTTTCGCATCATTATTTGTTGTTTCTATAAGTTCAATATATCCATTAATAATCCCTAATGGCGTCTTGATTTCATGTGTAAAATTAGCTATAAATTCTTGTCTTAATGATTCTAGTTTTTTAACTCTATTTATTTCTTCATTAAGATTAAATATTGTTTCTTTTAATTGTTGGCTCATTTTATTAATACTTTGTGATAACATTCCTAATTCATCATTTGGATTTTCCTTTAACTGAATATCAAAATCATTTTGAGCAATTCTTTTTGTTCCCTTTTCAATCTCTTTGATTCTTTTTGATAATGTTGATGCTAAGACAAAACATATTAATATAACAAACACAAATGAAACAATAAAGACAATCTCTTTATGATTTAATACTGTATTTAAAATAGATGAACTATATGAAAGTGCACAACTTCTTACAACAATATATCCTTGAAAATCATTTATATTTTTAAATCCATCATAGTCAAATGGAATATCACTTTTTAATAAAGGATAGATTGTATATGAGTACATATTATTATCTTTCTCAAAAATATTTTCATACCCATATACTGGTCTATAATTATCATTTTTTATATAATTTTCAAAATTTATTTTATCATTTTTTATTTCAATTAAAACATCATCTCTTATCTTATCTAATGGAACATGAGAACTCGCCAATCTATTATAATTTATATTTTCACTTTCAAAAACATCTAAAAATGCCTCTTTATAATTATTTTTATATTTATCATTTTCTATAATATCTTCTCCTAAAATAGATAAATATACAATCTTATCATTTTTAACTTGATACTGTAAAACAAAAGGTTCTTCGCTTTGTTCTAATAAAACATTTAGTTTTTTTTCTACAGCGCTTATCTTTTTAATATCCATATGATTATTTTGCTCAAAAGTTAAACCACTACTACGAGAACACATTTCATTTTCTTGGATTTGAAAATCTATAAAAATATTATGTTCATTTATATGAACAAGATTATATTGCTGATCTAAAACCAATACTTCCCAATCATATTCATATTCTAAATTTCTATCTTCTAAAATTGTATTGACTTTATTTAAAAATTCTTTATTATGGATGGAATGATACTTTTGACTAAAAGCTTGGTTTAAATCAATGAAAGCATCTGTTGTTTTCCCTGTACTCAATGCTTGAATAACATCTTCTTTAGCAAATTGGTAATCTAAAAAAATATTAAGAACATTGACTAACAAAAAACTTACAAGTAATACCATAAAACTCTTACCAAAAATCGTCCAATTCAAACGATTATTCTTTTTCATCATTATTCACCACCTTAAACATATAACCAGTCTTAATAACTGTTTGAATATAACTTGAATACTTTCCTAACTTCTTTCTTAATTTTTTTATATATGTATCAATAGCTCGTCCATCACCAAAATAATCATATCCCCAAACATGATTTAATATTTGTTCTCGTGATAACAAACGTCCTTCAAATTGACACAAATATGATAATAATTCATATTCCTTATTAGCTAAAACTTGTAATTTTTCATCAATTATTAATAAATGATTGATTTTATCAAGCTTGATTTTCCCAAAAGTGATGATATCCTCTTCCACTTTCTTATCTCGTTTAATTATTGCTAGACACTTTGCATAGAGAAGAGAAGGTTTAAATGGTTTAGTGATATAATCATCTGCACCTAAATCGTATGCCATTAATTGATTTTGTTCTTCTTGTAAAGCACTTATAAATATAATTGGTTTTGATGATTTCATTCGTAATTGCTTACACACTTCATATCCATCTATTCCTGGCATCATAATATCCAATAAAATTAAATCTATATTATCATTCATCAATTCTAATGCTTCATATCCATTGCAGGCCTCAACAACTTCAATATTTTTCATTGCAAAATATTCATGAATAATGTTTCTGATATGATATTCATCTTCAACTATTAAGATTTTATACATTTCTATCACTTCCTTATCTATATCATACTATATATTCGTGGAATCGAAGTGAAATAATTTTATTCATTGATTTTAATAAAAAAACTATAACTCTTGATAATAAATCATTTGTTATAGTTTGATTGATTTATAATTCTTGTTCTGTTCTTCCTATAATATCATCTTGTGTTGCCTTTGATAACGCATTGAAGAAAGCTGAATAGCCTGCCACTCTAACAATTAAATCACGATGCTGTTCTGGGTGAATCTGTGCATCTAACATTGTTTCTTTATCAATAACATTATATTGAACATGATAACCATCTAGTCTATTAAAGAATGTTCTTATAATCATTTCTAATTTTGTTTTATTTTCTTCTGTTGAAAGCATTGCTGGTGTTACTTTTTGATTAAGTAAGACACCTCCTGTAATTTCATGAGTTGGTAACTTTGAAACTGTTTTAAAGACAGCAGTTGGTCCACATTTATCCATAGCATGAGCTGGTGAGCATCCTTCTGCTAGTGGTGTTCTTGCCTTTCTTCCATCAGGAGTAGCAAGTGTTGTTAAACCTTGTCCTACATTAGCTGAAATAGAAGATGTACCTGCATAACGTATACCACCAATTGGCCCTCTACCATAACGTGTATTTGGATATTTCTTCATTTCATCTATATAACTTTGATAAGCTTCAACAATAAGATTATCTACATAGTCATCATCATTACCATATTTAGGAGCATTGTTTATTAACATCCTTTGAATTTTTTGATTTTCTTCACTTGTAAAATCATCTTCTAAGGCATTCCATAATTGTGAAGGTGTTATTTTCTTTTCTTCAAAAACCAATTTTTTTATAGCAGCTAAACTGTCAGCCATATTGGCTATACCTACTTGTAAACCAGAAATGAAATCATATATAGCTCCACCTTCCTTAATTGTTTTTCCCCTACCAATACAATCTTCAGTTAGTGTTGAACATAAAATATCAGGAACTTCTCTTTCTAATGCTAGATCTATTGCATTTTCTACAATAACACTCATACGTGTTAATTCTCTTACAATATGATCCCATGCTGTTTGTAATTCAGCAAAAGATTTCATATCTTTGAAATGTCCATAACCTTTTACAAAACGTTTTCCTGATGTAGGATCAATTCCATCATTCATTGTAATCAAAAGAATTTTAGGAAAATTCATATAACTCATACCTGTACATCTATATCCCCATTTTCCTGGAACTGCTGTTTCTACACATCCAATAGCACTATAATCATAAGCATCTTCTTCTTTAACACCTTTTTCTATAAATGAAGGAATAATAACTTCATCACTGTTAAATGCTGGCATCCCAAATCCTAATTTCATAACCTCAATACATTCATCCATAAATTTTTTATCAAGTCCTCTATGATATCTTACTGTTAAATTTGGTTGTGGCAATCTTGTCTGAGCAACAGATTTTAAAACAATATATGATAATTCATTAACTGCATCTTTTTTATCTCTTGTTTGTCCTCCAATTGTTACATTTTGATACATTGGACTTCCTGCACTACTATAAGTATGAGCTTGACTACGAACTTTATTGATTGTTAAAGTTTTTATCCATAAATTTGTTAAGAGTTCAACTGCAAAATCTTCTGTTATTTTATGATTTTTAAAATCATTAATATAATATGGATAAATATATTGATCAAAACGTCCATAAGATAATGAATGTCCATTAGATTCAATTTGTAAAATTAATTGAATAAACCATGTAGATTGAACAGCTTCATGAAAGCTTTCGGCAGGATAATAAGGGACTTTAGAACATATACGACTTATCTCTAATAATTCTTCTTTTCTTTTACCTTCTGCATTTTTAGCTTTTTCTTCTGCAAGTTTTGAAAAACGTTGTGCGTATGTTTTTACTGCTTCAATAACAATTAAAACAGCATTATAAAAATGATATTTATCAATATTTTCAGGAATACATAAATCTAATTGTTCTTTTAATTGACGTGTTCTTTCTTCATATCCTTTTAATCCAACTTTTAGTAATTGTTTATAGTCAACAGCTAAGTGAGCATCTCCCGAATTAAGTTTCCCTTCCATTCCAAAAAAACCAGTTTCCATAAAAACACTTACTTCATCAGGCAATAAAGTAGCTCCTTTTGATCTTAAGTTATTATTTTCCCAAAATGGGGCAATAGATTTTAAATCTTCTTTTGTCTTTTCTGTAATATAGAAAACATCACCATCTCTTTTTTCAAATAAATCTAATTCATTAATGACAAATTCTAATGTATATTCTGGAAATATAGGTGCATCTCTATTTGAAGCTGCTTGATTCCCTACAATAAGAGTCTCATCTTCAATATAAATTGACATCTTTTCTAAAATATTTTTTAACATAAGAGCACGTTTCATGACAGCTGGTTGATTTTGATATTTCTTATATACTTCTGTAACTAATAATGCTCTTTCAGCACAAATATATGGTTTTTTGTTTAAAACACTTTCTCTAAAATTATACATCCTTGGTGTTAAATCTCCAAAATGCTCAACATTTTTCATAATAAAACCCTCCTTTTATTTCATTCATAACTTTGTATTATTTCACTTATAAATATATAATAATATACACTTAAATGTCAACTATATAATTATAAATAAAATAAATTTATGTTTCATTCGTAAGTTATTTGTATTTACAAATAAAAACAATCATGATATGATAATTTTATAAAGGAGTTAATAATATGACAGGTATCATTTTTAATATTCAAAAATTTAGTATTCACGATGGTCCAGGAATACGAACAACAGTTTTTTTTAAAGGTTGTCCTTTACAATGTCAGTGGTGTGCTAATCCTGAATCACAATTAGCAGATATTCAGATTCTTCACGATGATAAAAAGTGTATTCATTGTTTAAAATGTGTCCATTCTTGTCCACAAAGTGCTATTTATTATGAAAATCAAAAAATTGTTATTAAACAAGAAAAATGTACTGGATGTTTAACCTGCCAAGAAAATTGTCCTACTCAAGCATTAAGTTATGAAGGGGAATATAAAGAAATTAAGGAAATTGTTGATATTTGTTTACAAGATAAAGATTTTTATGATGAATCTTGTGGAGGTGTTACGATTTCTGGGGGAGAAGGAATGAGTCAACCAAAGGTTTTAAAAGAACTAGTTATGGAACTTAAGAAATATAATATTCATTTAGCAATAGAAACAACTGGCTATATTGAACCAAAGGTTTTTAAAGATTTAGCACCTTTATTTGATTTATTATTATTTGATGTAAAGCATTATGATAGAGATAAACATTTTAAAGGAACACATGTTTACAATGATCTCATTATCAATAATTTAAAATGGGCAATTGACCATAATATTAATGTTTTACCTCGTATTCCTATAATACCTCATTTTAATAACTCATTAGAAGATGCAAGAGGTATGGCTCAACTATTAAAAAAACTAGGGATATCTCAAGTTCAACTTCTTCCTTTTCATCAATTTGGAGAAAGGAAATATGAACTATTAAATAAAAAATATGCTTATAAAAATATAAAAGCCCTTCATCCAGAAGACTTGAAAAATTATCAACAAATTTTCTTAGATAAAGGGTTAGATTGTTATTTTTAAGGACTTTATAAGTGCTTTTTATATTTTTTTAACAGTAATACCTTGTTGAATAAGATAGTTTTCACTTTCACTTGGAATAGCTTTATCTGTTACAACAGTTGTAATACATTCAGTAGGTAATAAATTAACAACTCCTATTTGATTAAATTTACTAGAATCTGTAACAACAATAACTTGCTTAGCTTGTTTTGCCATATCTCTGACAGTTTCACTACGCATATAATCATTACCTGTAAATCCAGAAAGTTCAGAAAACCCATCTGTGCCAATAAAAAACTTATCAACATAAAATGTTTCTACACATTTTTTAACAATTGGTCCTACTGACACTTGTGATTCATTTTGATACTCTCCACCCAAAAGAATTATTCTTGTTTGAGAAACACCTCTAATATAATCGGCAATAAAAGCAGAATTTGTTATAATTGTAATATCTTTTCTTGATTGTGCTATTTGTAAAGCCAACAATGCACAACATGATCCTGATTCAATCATAAGAGTTTCTCCATCATGAATATCTTGACTTGCTAATTGAGCAATTTTTTGTTTAATATCATAATTATATGCTAATCTATTATTCATATCATCTTTAGAATTTAATGTCGCAAATCCATGTTCTCTAACAATTAAACCCTTATTTTCTAAATGATCAAGATCTTTACGAATAGTAACTTGTGAAACTTCAAAAAGATTTGATAATTTTGTTACTTCTATTTTCTCTTCTTTTGTTAATAATTCTAATATTTTTGTATGTCTTTCTGATATTTTCATTATATATCACCCATTTCACTTTTAAGATTATCATATATATATTTCAAATGCAACTTATTATTGATTAATTTAATTACGAATAAAACACAAAAAGAAACTAAATGAGTATTTCTACTTATTAGTTCCTTTTTATATAGTATATATCATAGATAGCTTATTTATGATTTAATATTTTTGTACTTATCTGATGAATAGGAGTTAAAGTCAATAATAATGTCATAAGCTATCTCCACAATTACTAAACTTAACTATATATGATTTATCAATAAAAATCTATTTATGAAATTTTCCTCTTTTATAATCTTCAATTATTGTTTTTGAACTATGACATAATGGATTCCCACAACCACCACAATCTCCACCACATGAAGATTTACCATTTTTCTTATCATTAATCATTGTTCGTAAAGATAAACTTACAATTCCTATAACAATGAATAATACAATTAATGTTGATAAATTCATAATGCCATCTTTCCTTTCTATTTTACTGAAAATTCTACTTCCCATTTATTATTTTCTTTGATAGGTCTTATCAGTAAGTATATCATACTCATTAGTAAAACAATAGCGACAATTGTTCCTATACCAAATATACCCTTAAATATGAGATTACCAATTTGATATATAATTAAAGCAATAATATATGCAAATATACATTGATATGTTATTGCAAAAATTGTCCATTTTTTATTATTCATTTCTCTTTTAATAGCCCCAATAGCTGCAAAACATGGTGCACATAATAAATTAAATGCTAAAAATGAATATGCTGATAACATAGTGAAACTTGTTGCTAAAGTACTCCAAATTTCTGCACCATCTTCTGCTACCTCAGCAAAACCATAAAGTTGCCCAAATGTCATAACAACATTTTCTTTAGCCACTAAACCTGTAATAGAAGCAACTGCTGCTTTCCATTCTCCCCAACCTAATGGAGTGAAAATCCAAGCAAATGTTTGACCAATCATTGCTAAAAAACTATGATTCATATCTTCTACCATTGTTAAACTTCCATTTTCAAAACCAAATGATTGTAAAAACCAAATAATAATTGTTGAAAGTAAGATGATTGTTCCTGCTTTTTTGATAAATGACCAACCTCTTTCCCACATACTTCTTAAAACATTTTTAATACGAGGAAGATGATAAACTGGCATTTCCATGACAAATGGAGAAGGCTCTCCTGCAAACATTTTGGTTTTCTTTAAGATAATACCTGAAATAATAATAGCTCCTATTCCTAAAAAATAAGCACTTGGAGCAACCCATGATGCCCCATTAAACAAAGCCCCTGCAATTAAAGCAATAATAGGTAATTTTGCACTACAAGGAATAAAGGTTGTCGTTATAATTGTCATCTTACGATCTCTATCACTCTCTATTGTACGACTTGCCATAATCCCTGGTACTCCACATCCTGTTCCAATTAACATAGGAATAAATGATTTTCCTGAAAGTCCAAATTTTCTAAAAATTCTATCCATTATAAAAGCAATTCGTGCCATATAACCACAATCTTCTAGAAAAGCAAGTAATAAGAATAAAACCAACATTTGAGGAACAAAACCTAAAACCGCTCCTACCCCACCGATTATACCATCAACAATTAAACCTTGTAACCATGCAGCACATCCAATCACTTCCAAAGCATTGGTTATAAACTCTGGTATACTAGGAATAAACATTCCAAATAATTCAAAGCCATCACTAAATATATTATCATTAACAAAATCAGTTGCAATACTACCCACTGTATTCACTGATAAATAATAAACCAACCACATAACAAAAGCAAAAATAGGTAGTGCTAAAATACGATGCGTAACAACTTTATCAATTTTATCAGATATAGATAGTTTTTCAGTACTTCCTTTTTTATAACAAGTTTTCATAATATTCGTTATATATGAATATCTGATATTTGTTATTATACTTTCACTATCATCATCATATTTTTTCTCTAATGCTATAATTTGTGTTTCATCTATATCTAAATTCAATGCGGAGATTATTTTATTATCACGCTCTAACAATTTTATACTATAAAATAATGTTCTTGTAGTATCTACTTTATCAACCAATAAACTTTTAAAAATATCTAATATTTCATTTATCTCTTTGTTATAAATATTTTTTAATTTATATGGTTGAAATGCAACTTCTTTAATTTTAGTCATTACCTCTTGAATACCTTTATTCTTTAATGCAGAAATAGGTAATACTGGACATCCTAATTCTTGTGATAAACGATTATATTCAATAATATCTCCTCTTTTTTCAATAATATCCAGCATATTCACAACAACAACAACTGGAATCCCAAGTTCTAGTAACTGCGTTGTTAAATAAAGATTACGTTCTAAATTAGAGCCATCAATAATATTTAATATAACATCTACTTTTTCATTTAATAAAAATTCTCTAGCAACTACTTCTTCTAAAGTATAAGGTGATAATGAATAAACTCCAGGTAAATCAGTTATTTTCACTTCCTTATCTCCTTTATACTTTCCTTCTTTCTTTTCAACTGTAACCCCTGGCCAATTTCCAACAAATTGATTTGTTCCAGTTAAAACATTAAACAATGTTGTTTTTCCACTATTTGGATTACCTGCCAATGCAACACTTAAACTCATATATACCTCCTTGTGTTAGTTTCGGCTAACTCTTTAACAAAAAATTTTTATTCCACTTCAATCATAGCAGCATCTGCTTTTCTTAATGATAATTCATATCCTCTCACAGTCACTTCCACTGGATCACCTAAAGGCGCAACTTTTCTCACATAAATTTCTACACCCTTTGTAATACCCATATCCATAATTCTACGTTTAGTAGCTCCTTGCCCTATAAGTTTTTTTACAATAACACTTCTACCAACTTTCACTTCTTTTAAAGTCATCTATATTCCCCCTATACAATAATTTTTCTTGCTAATTCTTGAGAAATAGCAATCCTTGTATCTTTAATACTAACAATAATATTACCATTAGATTTATTAACAACTTGAATTGTACTTCCTGCTACAAAACCCAAATTTTCTAAATGATGTTTTATATCTGGTGTTCCTCCAACCTTTTGAATAATATTTTCTTTATTCATTTCTGCTAGTAATAATGGCATTATCTCTCCTCCTTTTTATTAGGTTTAACTATGTTAGTTTTAGCTAACCATTCTTCAAAAATAATAGTTAGCTAAAACTAACCACAAATATAGAATACTCTTTTTTCCTTTATTTGTCAACTTTTTATAAAAGATTTCTCCTAAATAATGTTAATAAAAAAAGTATCATCATTGATACTCTCTTATATTTATTTTTTTATTATTATAAATTGAAATCATTTTATTAATGAAACTCCAACCTATTAAAAAAGAAAAAATGATATATATAGGATCTTTAGATTCTATAACCAAAAATGAATAAGATACAAATAACCATCCTATCATACAAATCATATTATAGATTAAACTAAGTTTATTATATTGTATAAATTGATATTTATTTAGAATAAATACTATAACTATCATCAACAAATAACCTATTATAGTTAAATCATTAAAACGAAAATACCATACCTTCAAATATAAGTTTAACCAATCAAAACTTAATGCAATAATAAAAATAATCAATGAATAGTAAACTGCTTGTATCTTTTGATTAGACATTAAAAGCATAGCTATAACTAAAATTCCAAATAAAATTCCTTGTTTTATAAAATAGTTCAAATGAATAAATGCTTCATTACAACAAAGTACACTGCTTATAATCACATAAAATATAGAAACTAAAATCGTCTTTTTATCTTGAAAATTCAATAAATCATTTTTGTAAAGCAAATAACAAGAAGAAAGTATAATAATTATATACAAATATAGATTAATAAACATATCCACAAACCTCCTTATTTTTTTCTTAATTTTAATACAATTTATATTTTCTAAATAATCTTTTTCAACAAAAATCATAGTTTCTTTCATCATATTCTTTAATTATATCAATTCCTGTCTTATTATAAATATTAAACTTTACCTATTATTTAAAAATTCGTTCAACTTCTATATAGTTAATGGATAAATCTTGAGATTCTAATAATCTTAGTAATTCTCATTTATTTATAAAATAAAAGCGTTTTCTAATTTTATTATATCATTTTTAATATAATTATCAATGTAATGCCCATTTTTATATAGTTATCGTTTTTATTATACTTCTTAATATAATTTTGTTGTCTCATTAAAAAATCGCTAAACTACATCTGTTATAAAAATATAAAAAAGATATTAATCCTTTTAAACAATTAATACCTTTTCTTATATTAAATATAATTAGACAATCCCATTTTAATTGAATACTTCAAAATAAATTCTATACCATAAAATGAAAATATATATAACCCAAATTTTTTTATAATTATCCTTTCTATTACAATAATGATCATCATATAACTGTTTTAAATATTCTGTATTGAAGAATTTTTTAGCCACATGACTATCAAATGCTTCTAAAATATCTTTCTTTATCTTTTCATCTTTTATCCATTCTCTTAATGGAACAGGAAATCCCAATTTCTTTTTATTAAAATCAGCAAAATCAACATCATTATGATAAGCTTCTCTTAATAATATTTTTGTTTGTTCATTATTAACTCTTTGATAAGGAGCTAATTTTCTAGCAATATGATAAACTTCAATATCACTAAATGGCACTCTACATTCAAGAGAATTAGCCATACTCATACGGTCTCCTTTTAAAAATATATCTTTTTCTAACCATAATTTAATATCTATTATTTGTTTCTTACTTAAATCATCTAATTCTTCATATCCTTTTAATAATGAACTTGAAATATCTTTATTTGTTATTTTATTAGGAATAATACAAGCATTTTTTAACTCATAATCATCAAAAACAGAATTCACTCCAATATAACCTTCTTCAATTCTTGTCCCATGTCTTATTAAAAAATTCTTCCCTTTTATATTTGGTAAGATTTTTACACCTTTTGCTATTAAATTACGTATCCAAAATGGAATTTTATCATATGTAACAGTTTTATAAGAATTATATCCTCCAAAAAATTCATCTGCACCTTCTCCTGATAAAACAACCTTTACATCTTGACTGGCTAGTTTTGCTAAATGGTATAAAGAAATTGCTGAAGGATCTCCTAATGGTTCATCTAAATAATAAACAACCTTTTTTACAGATTCAAAATACTCATCTTTACTAATGATATGATGATGGTTATTAATATGGAGTTGATGACAAAAATTTTGAGCATAATGAATTTCATCATAAGTCTTTTCATCATATCCCACAGTATAGGTATTATTTACTTTAGACAAAGCAACAATGTATGAAGAATCTATACCACTACTTAAAAACGAACCAACTTCCACATCACTTAATAAATGATGTTTAACTGAGTCTTTCATTATGTGTTGTACTTCTTCTTGAGTTGTTGTTTCGTTTGTTAAATCTAAATGAAAATAGGAATGAATGGACATTTGATTATTCTGATAAATAAAATAATGTCCTGCTTCCAATTTTTCTATACCTTTGAATAATGTCTTATTTAAAGGTATATAGTTATATTTTAAATATAGTGGCAATAATGACTCATCTAATTCTTTATGATAATCAGGATGTTCTAATATTGCTTTGGCTTCACTTGCAAATATAAAACCTTGTTGTGCACAATAATAAAATGGTTTAATTCCAAAATGATCCCTTGCTCCAAAAAACAATTTTTTCTTCATATCATATATAACAAAACTAAACATACCTCTTAATTTTTCTACTAGATGATATCCATATTCTTCATAACCATGAATTAACACTTCACTATCACATTTTGTATAAAATATATGTCCTTTATTTATCAAATCTTCTTTCAATGCTATATAATTATAAATTTCTCCATTATAAACTAATGCTATATCTTTCTTATTATTAAACATAGGTTGATTTCCATTATCCATATCAATAATAGATAATCGGCAATGCCCTAAATATCCATTCCCATCAGTAAATTTCCCTTGTCCATCAGGACCTCTATGTTTTATTTTTGTAAGCATTTTATCCAAAATATTTTCTTCCAAATGTTCTGTATTCATAAATCCAACAATTCCACACATAATATAAATCTCCCTTTTTAATAATTATAAGCATTTCTTTGATTAACTTTTTTATTATTCTATTAATCATTATTATTGTTTTCTAAAGAAAATCTTATGATTTCTTTAACTTTGTTTATACTTCATTATAGTAAAAAGATTTGTAGAATTTATGAAATACTCATGTATGTTTTATGTACAATTTTTATAGAAAAAACAAAAAAAGATATGTTTAACATACCTTTTTATGGTGTTATTTGAAATGTTTTTCCTTCTATAAATAATTGCATATACCCTTGTTTATTTAATAGTGTATCCTTAATTGGAACAACCATATATATTGTTCTTGTTTGTAATGGTTCTATATTTCCAGATTTTTCTAATGATTTATGATTTTCTGATTCAAGAATAATTTGTGAACTTGTTTTTGTATTATCTAAATGATATTCACAATATATATAATTTTTTGGAATGATTTTTTGATTTGATGTATTATGTATATCTAATTGTAAATATATAAAGGTTTCATCTTGATGATCAACTGGAATATAACTATAAAAAAAGCCTTTTTGTGATGGTTCTATTTTTTTAGATTGTCCTAATTTTGTTAATGTTATTTGACTTTGTTGTAATGATAGTGTATCTCCTATACTTTGTTGATTACCATCAATCTTTGTTTCTTCATCAATTTTAAATGTGTATTTATAATCCATTTGTTTGATAACTTGAAAATGTAATACTATTTCTTTTTTCATTTCATCTTTTGGAATTTCACAATATAAATGAACATATCTTTCTTCATCTTTTTTAATTGTATCTGTTGATGTAAGTCCTGTATAACTTTTTGTTTCCATAATCATATTCAAATCATATGATACTTGGTTAACTTCATATCTTCCAGAAAATATTTGTTGTAATTTAAACTGTTCTTGAGAAATATTAGTAACTTTAAATAAAACATCTATAAATAAATTATCATTCTTTGCTTGAATACCACTTGTTTTCATGTTTTTATTAGATGGTTCTATTATTTGAATAGCTTCTTGCTTTATCACTTCTAACTTTATTTGATTATCAATAGTATAACTTTTTGATGAATCAAAGTTATCTATTTTATTTTGACAACCACATATTATTAATAAAAAACACAAAATACATATTATTCTCTTCATATCAATTCACCCTTTTCTTTATTCTATCATAGAAAAAAAAGAAATCCTATGAATAAAAGAAAAAGGATCAAAAGATCCTTTAAACAACTCTTACTCTCACTACATTTTCTAATGCTTCAAATGCTTCTATACCCACAACATCATTTGTTTCAATAATTGTATAAGCATAATCTCCTCTTGCTTTATTAACCATATTTTCAATATTAATCTGTTGATTTGCAAATAAAGTAGCAAATTGTGCTAACATATTAGGTACATTTTTATGAATTAAGCAAATACGATATTTTGTTGTACGTGGTTCATTGACACTTGGGAAATTAACAGAATTGACTATATTTCCATTTTCCAAATATTCACGTATTTCTCTAACTGCCATACGTGCACAATTATCCTCTGATTCAGGAGTTGAAGCGCCTAAATGAGGCATAACAATAATATTTTCAATATCTACAAGATCAGGTGTTGCAAAGTCAGTTACATATTTAGCAATTTTTCCTTCTTTTACTCCATCTAAAATATCTTGAGATACAACAAGATCAGCTCTTGCAAAATTTAAAATTCTTACTCCATCTTTCATTAAAGCAATAGTATCTTTATTAATGATTCCTTTTGTTTCCTTTGTACTTGGAGCATGTAATGTTATATAATCACATTCGCTAAAAATAGTTTCCATATTTTGAGCATTTTTAACCCATTTACTCATTCCCCATGCAGCATTAACAGAAATATAAGGATCAAATCCATAAACTTCCATACCTAGTTTAATGGCAGCATTTGCTACATTAACACCAATAGCACCTAAACCAATAATACCTAACTTTTTACCATCTAATTCAGGTCCTACAAATTGACTCTTTCCTTTTTCAACAACTTTTCCTACATTTTTATCACCTTTTAAAGTCTTAACCCAATCAATACCTTCAACAACTTTACGTGATGACAACAATAAACCACATAATACTAATTCTTTAACAGCATTTGCATTTGCTCCAGGAGTATTAAACACAACAATTCCTTCTTCACTACATTTATCTAAAGGAATATTATTGACTCCTGCCCCTGCTCGTGCGATAGCTTTAAGATTTGGATTCATAGTATATTCATGCATTGATGCTGAACGTACTAACACTCCATCTTCATCATCTGCTTCATCTACAACTTGATATTGATCACTCAATAAATCAAGTCCTATTTTAGAAATTTTATTTAATTGTTTTATTTTATACATAGTTATCTCCTATTTATTTTCTTCCTCAAATTTTTTCATAAATTCTAATAATGTTTGAACACCTTCAAGAGGCATTGCATTATAGATCGATGCACGAATTCCTCCTACAGAACGATGTCCTTTTAAATTAGACATTCCTGCTGTAATACTTTCTTTTACAAATTGAGCATCTAAATCTTTATTTGGACAAGTAAAAGTAACATTCATTAATGAACGATTATCCTTATCACTATGTGCCTTATAAAAATCACTTGTATCTAAATAATCATATAATAATTTTGCTTTTTCTTCATTTTTCTTTTGCATAACTTCTAATCCACCCATAGAATCAATCCATTCAAGAACCAATCCTAATACATAAATTGAGAAAGTTGGTGGTGTATTATACATAGAATCATTGTCAGCAATAGTGTTATATTCCATTAATACAGGAATATTCTCTTTATGCTCTGCAATTAAATCTTCTCTTACAATAACAACCCCACAACCAGCAATACCCATATTCTTTTGTGCTCCTGCATAAATCATGCCATAGTCCTCAACATGAATTGGCTTAGATAAAATGTTAGAAGACATATCTGCAACAATAGGTACTCCTTTTGTATCTGGAACATATTTCCATTCTGTTCCAAATATTGTATTGTTTGCACAAATATGCACATATGATGCATCTTCTCTTAAATTTAATTCATCTTGTGTTGGTATATGTTTAAAATTGTCATCTGCTCCATTATAAGCAATATGAACATCTCCAAATTTCTTTGCTTCTTGAGCACTTTTTTTAGAGAATGCTCCTGTTACAATATAATCTGCTTTACCATTCTTCATTAAATTTAATGGAATAGTAGAGAATTGTTGTGTTGCTCCACCTTGTATAAATAAAATTTTATAGTTATCAGGTATATTTAAAACCTTTTTTAACAATGCTTTTGTTTCGTTAAAAATTTCTAAATAGGACGATGATCGATGACTCATTTCCATAACACTCATTCCACTATCTTTATAGTTCAACATTTGAGCTGCTACTTTTTCTAATACTGGTACAGGTAATGTTGAAGGACCTGCTGAAAAATTATAAACTCTTTTTGTCATTTTTGACATCCTCCTTTTTTGAATATGAAGTCATTATATTTGATTTTAACAAATTTGTCTACCTATATTATAAAAAAACACAAATTTTACATTATTTTAATAATAATTGTATACAAAAATAAACAATTTATTAGTAATATGATATAAAATTTATTATTTTTATAAAACATTTCACACTTTTCCTTTATATTTTCTCTCTAACAATATAATAGATAAGATGAAAAATATTCTCACATTCAATATATAAATACAAAAAACACCTCAAAAGTATAACTCTTGAGGTCCATTAATATTTTTATTTATACATTCTCTGATATGCTTCACATATATAATTTCCTACATCACTTGGTTTATGAGCATCAGAAGTAAATATAAGTTCAACATGATGTGTCTTTAATATTTCCAACAATTCATCTGACAACCCTAAATCAGGATGGTTATAACGATAATAACACCCTACATTATTCTCTGCTTTCATATGATATTTATTCAATAGTTCAGCCATTCTTTCATATGTTGGTTTTAAATCATATGTTGGATATATTTCAAATAATTTAATTGTATCTGGATGTGCTAATTGCGTAAATAGATTAGACTGTATCAAATCAAAAACCAATTCATAATACCTTTGATAAATATAGTTAACATCATACTTATCCCATAACAACTCTTTAGAAAAACTCATATCATATAAAATACCATCAATAGAATGAATTGCTCCTACAATAAAATCAAATTGATATTGTGATAAAACTTTTTGAATATAATCTTTATATTGAGGAACATAACAAACTTCTAAGCCATATTTAACCTTAACTGGTAAATCTAGCTCCTTGATTTCTTTCATTAAATCAACAAAATCACTTACATGATCTTTAAATTTCATTTGTTTATTTTCTAGCCACTCTTTTTGTATATCATATTGTTTTAAATCTTTATAAATAGGTTCAAATTCTATGAAACGATGTGTATGATCTAATATCTGAATTTCTTCTAATCCTTTTTTATGTGCTTCATTCACAAATTGTAAAACATACTCTTTTGTGAGTGGTCCATTCTCTAAATGCATATGTCCATCTATCATCATTGATTCTCCTTTATTTTCATCATACTACACATTATATCTATTTTTTTATTTAAAGTCATGGATTAATTTATAATTGTCTTAAAGTATTGTATGATATTTCATTTGCCTGTTAAAAATACGAGTGTTATAATACATACAGAAAGAAGGTATATTATGAGTAAAGTAGATATAATTTCTGGTTTTTTAGGAGCTGGAAAAACAACATTAATTAAAAAACTTATTCAAGACTGTTTAAGTAATGAAAAAGTTGTTTTAATTGAAAATGAATTTGGTGAGATTGGAATTGATGGATCTTTTCTTAAAGATGCTGATATTGAAATTACAGAAATGAACTCAGGATGTATTTGTTGTTCATTGGTTGGTGATTTTAGTGAAGCCTTAAAGAAAGTTGTTCATGAATACCATCCTGATCGTATTATCATTGAACCATCTGGAGTTGGAAAGCTATCTGATGTTATTCAAGCTGTAATTGATGTTCATGATAGTGAACTTGAATTAAATAGTTTTGTAGCTGTGATTGATGTTAAAAAATGTAAATCTTATTCATTAAATTTTGGTGAATTTTTTAATAATCAAATAGAATATGCTTCTACCATTATTTTAAGTAGAACTCAAGATATGTCTTTGGATAAAATACAAGATGTTATTAACCTTATTAAGCAATTAAACACAAAAGCAAATATTATAACAACACCTTGGAATGATTTAAATGGTCTAACTATTTTAAATGCTATGGAAAATAAAGATTCTTTAAAAGAAATATTAATGAAAGAAGCAGCTATATGTCCAGAATGTGGACATCATCATGAAGAACACGAATGTTGTCATGGAAAACATCATCACGAAGAACACGAATGTTGTCATGGAAAACACCATCACGAAGAACACGAATGTTGTCATGGAAAACACCATCATGAAGAACATCAATGTTGTCATGGAGAACATCATCATGAAGAGCATGAATGTTGTCATGAGGGACATCATCATGCTGATGAAGTTTTCACAAGCATTGGAAAAGAAACTATTCAAACATATACATATGAACAATTAAAAACTATTCTTGAACAACTTTCTTCATCTCAAGAATTGGGGAATATCTTACGTGCTAAAGGAATTCTTCCTACGCCTGAAAATACTTGGTTACATTTCGATATGGTGCCTGGTGAATACGAAATTCGTGAAGGTTCTGCCGATTATACTGGTCGCTTATGCGTAATTGGTAAAGACCTTATTGAAGAAAAAATTTGGAATTTATTTGGAGTCAAATAATGAAAACAAGAATTTATTTATTTACTGGTTTTTTAGATAGTGGAAAATCAACATTCATTAATGATACTTTAACAACTACTGATTTTTGTGAAAATGAAAAATCTTTATTAATTGTTAGTGAACAAGGCGAAATTGAATATAATCAAGAACAATTAGAATCATTTAATTGTGATATTGTTTATGTAACAAGTGAAGAACAATGGACATATGAATATTTTGAAGAATTAAAAAACAAATATAATCCTACTCAGATTTTAGTAGAATTAAATGGTATGTATAATGTGAATAGATTTTTAGCATGTAGTTTACCTGATGAATGGCAAGTTGTACAAGTTTTAACAACAATTAATGCTCAAACATTTGCTTTATATATTCAAAATATGCGATCTTTATTGTTTCAACATGTTGTTCATACTGATTTGTTAATATTTAATAGAATTAATGATTCTATTAAAAAATCATTTTTAAGAAATAATATCAAAGCAATAAATTCACATTGTCAAATTATATATGAAAAAGAAGATGGTACTGTGAATACTTTAGATGAAGATGAATTACCTTTTGATATTACTAGTGATGAATTAGAAATATTAGATCATGATTTTGGTATCTTTTGTATGGATGCCTTAGATCATCCTGATAAATATGAAGGTAAAACAATTACTATGAAAGGGAAGTTTATTGGTAGAGATAAACAATTAGAAGATGGATTTGTTATAGGGAGATTAGCTATGGTATGTTGTGAAGAAGATACTTCCTTAATAGGTATGGTATGTTTACATCCTGCCGCTAAACAGCTTATACCAGATGAATGGATTCAAGTTAAAGGAAAAATTGAACTTGAATTTGATAATGAATTAGGTGGAAATGTTTGTATATTGAAAGTAGATGATTTAAAAGTTGTTCCACCTTTAGAAAATGAATATGTTACTTTTGATTAATCTAGTGTCTATAATAAAATTAATAATAAATATGAGATAAAAGAGGTGGAAAAATGTTAAAAAAAATAATTGTTATTTCGCTTACACTTGGATTGCTATTAGGGGGATCAATAGCTCAAGTAACCCCTATACAAAATTCTGTTATTGAAGTCCAAGCGAAAGCTAAAATTAAACTTAATGCTACAAAAAAGACAATTGATAAAGGGAAAACTTATACATTAAAAGTTTCTGGGACAAGCAAAAAAGTAAAATGGTCTTCTAGTAATAAGAGTGTTGCAACTGTTTCTTCTAAAGGAAAAGTAACTGCTAAAAAAGCTGGGACTGCAACTATTTCTGCTAAAGTTAGTGGAAAAACATTGAAATGTAAGATTACAGTTAAAAATCCTATCAAGCTTAATGTAACTTCTAAAACCTTATATAAAGGAAATACTTACACTTTAAAAGTTTCAGGAACAAGTAAAAAAGTAACTTGGTCTTCTAGTAATAAGAGCGTTGCGACTGTTTCCTCTAAAGGAAAAGTAACTGCTAAAAAAGCTGGGACTGCAACTATTTCTGCTAAAGTTAGTGGAAAAACATTGAAATGTAAAATTACAGTTAAAAATCCAATAACTCGTCAAAAAATTGTAGTTATTGATGCTGGTCATCAAGCTAAAGGAAATAATGCTAAAGAACCTATTGGTCCAGGAGCAAAAGAAAAGAAAGCAAAGGTAACAACTGGAACAACAGGAAAATGGACAAAGAAAAAAGAGTCTGAAATTAATCTTGCTGTGGCTAAAAAATTACAAAAAGAGCTTGAAAAAAGAGGATACAAGGTTATCATGGTAAGAACAAAACAAAATGTAAATATTTCTAATAAACAAAGAGCTGACATAGCTAATAAAGCAAAAGCAGATGCTTTTATTAGATTACATTGTGATGGAAGTAACAATAAAAGTGTCAATGGCGCTCATACAATTGCTCCAACATCAAAAAACAAATATGTTCCTAAAAAAGTAAAATCATCTTCACAAAAACTAGCACAATCAATTATTAGTAGTTTTTGCAATAAAACAAAAGCTAAAAATAGGAAAGTAAGTTATAGAGATGATATGAGTGGAATCAATTGGTGTAAAGTTCCTGTAACAATTATTGAAATGGGATTTATGTCAAATAAAGAAGAAGATAAAAAACTTGCAACTTCTGCATATCAAACAAAATGTGCTTTAGGAATTGCTAATGGAATAGATAATTATTTTAAAAAATAATTATCTTTTTTTATGATAAAGTTTTCAATTAAACTATTCATTATACATAAAATAATGTATAATGAATTTAGAAAGAGGTGGAAAAATGATAAAGAAAATTATAATCTCATCACTTACAATCGGTGTATTGTTAGGTGTTCCTATGGCACAAGGATTACCTATACAAAATCCAATTGTAGAAGTCCAAGCGAAAGCTAAAATTAAACTTAATGCTACAAAAAAGACAATTGATAAAGGGAAAACTTATACATTAAAAGTTTCTGGGACAAGCAAAAAAGTAAAATGGTCTTCTAGTAATAAGAGTGTTGCAACTGTTTCTTCTAAAGGAAAAGTAACTGCTAAAAAAGCTGGGACTGCAACTATTTCTGCTAAAGTTAGTGGAAAAACATTGAAATGTAAGATTACAGTTAAAAATCCGATCAAGCTTAATGCAACTTCTAAAACTTTATACAAAGGAAATACTTACACTTTAAAAGTTTCAGGAACAAGCAAAAAAGTAACTTGGTCTTCTAGTAATAAGAGCGTTGCGACTGTTTCTTCTAAAGGAAAAGTAACTGCTAAAAAAGCTGGTACTGCAACTATTTCTGCTAAAGTTAGTGGGAAAACATTGAAATGTAAGATTACAGTTAAAAATCCTATCAAGCTTAATGTAACTTCTAAAACTTTATACAAAGGAGATACTTATACTTTAAAAGTTTCTGGAACAAGTAAAAAAGTAACTTGGTCTTCTAGCAATAAGAGTGTTGCGACTGTTTCTTCTAAAGGAAAAGTAACTACTAAAAAAGCTGGTACTGCAACTATTTCTGCTAAAGTTGATGGAAAAACATTGAAATGTAAGATTACAGTTAAAAATCCTATTAAAATTAATGTTACATCTAAAACTCTATACAAAGGAAATACTTATACATTAAAAATTACTGGAACAAGTAAAAAAGTAACTTGGTCTTCTAGTAATACAAGTGTTGCAACTGTATCTTCTACTGGAAAAGTAACTGCTAAAAATGCTGGAACTGCAACTATTTCTGCTAAAGTTGATGGAAAAACATTAAAATGCAAGATTACTGTTAAAAACTCTAATACAGCTAATGATCAAGCTGTTAGAAAAGCAAAGAGCTATTTAGAAATAATCCTTTTCTCTCGTCAAGGACTTATTAAACAATTAGAATATGATGGTTTTACTCATAGTCAGGCTGTTTATGGTGTTGATCATTGTGGTGCTAATTGGAATGCACAAGCTTTGAAAAGAGCAAAAAGTTATTTAGAAATCATGGCTTTCTCTCGTCAAGGACTTATTGATCAATTAGAATATGATGGTTTTACTGCTAGTGAAGTAACTTATGCCATTAATAATTGTGGTGCCAATTGGAATCAACAAGCTGTTAGAAAAGCTAAATCTTATTTAGAAATCATGTCATTTTCTCGTCAAAGACTTATTGATCAATTAGAATATGATGGTTTTACTTATAGTCAAGCTGTTTATGGTGTTGATCATTGTGGTGTTATTTGGGATGAATAATTAAAACTTAAAGCTGTAACATATGTTACAGCTTCTTTTTTTAAGAAATATAAATTTTATTTATGACTTCTTTTCTGTTGTGATAAAAAATCTTTAAACCAGTAAAAAGAATCTTTTTTAATTCTTTTATATGTTCCTTTTCCTTCATCATCTTTATCAACATAAATAAAACCATATCTTTTTTTCATTTCTCCTGTTGTTGCTGATACCAAATCAATTGGTCCCCAAACAAGATATCCAATACAATTTACTGAATCTTCTTCTATTGCTTTATTTAATTCATTTATATGTTTCTTAAGATAATCAATTCTAGATAAATCATGAATATATCCATCTTCTACCTTTTCATTTAAACCAATTCCATTCTCTGTTATTAAAATAGGCAAATGATAATATCTATCTAACATATTTAAAACATATCTTAAACCAATAGGGTCAATAGATATTCCCCATTTTGTTTCTTCCAAATATGGATTAAAATAACCACCAAACATAGCTTTTTCACCACTATCATCAAAACTACTCACTTCACTACAATAATAATTAACACCTATAAAATCTATTGTTCCTTCTTGAAAGTCATTTATATCTTCACTTCTAATATCTAGATTAATTTCCAATTTCTGATATTCTTTAAGTTTATATTTTGGATACTCACCTTTAGTCATTGCATCTAATTGATATAAATCTTTATGACTATCTTCAAAAGCCTTCATAACATCTAAAGGATGACATGTTTTTGGATAAAATGGAGTTATACCAAAAACACAACCAACTTGATTACTTGAATCAATTTCATGAGCCATTTTAACAACTTTCGCATTAGCCAATGAGATATGATAAGATACTCTTGCTTCAAATTCTTTCTTATCATTAAATTGTGAACATCTTAAACCTGTTAAAATATAAGTAAATGTATCAGAATAAGGACTATCTAAATCAATATGATTCATTTCATTAAATGTTATCCATCTTTTGACTTTACCTTTCAAAGATTTCATGACTGTTTGACAATAACGTACAAATAAATCAATAGTCTGACGATTATACCAAGATTGATATTGATGAACGATATGAATAGGTATTTCAAAATGATAAAGAGTAACAATAGGTTCAATATCATACTTTATTAATTCATCAATAACTTTATGATAAAAGTTCAATCCTTCTTGATTAGGAACAACATCATCACCTTGAGGGTATATTCTTGACCAATCAATAGATATCCTTAATGCTGTAAATCCCATTTCCGCAAATAAAGCAATATCTTCTTTATAACGATGATAAAAATCTATTCCTGTATGATTAGGATAAACAACACCTTCTTCAATATGTGAATAAACTTGTCTTATTTTATCTTTACTTCCTACACCAACATAATCCATGATTGAAGGACCTTTTCCACCTTCATTATATGCTCCTTCACATTGATGAGCAGAAATACTTCCACCCCATAAAAAAGATTGTTTCATTATGCTAACACCACCGTTAAACAAGTTTCCTCATATGTTACATTTTTTTCTTGTGAAGGAATAACCTCTAAATAATTATCTGAATTTGTAACAATCATAACCACTGTATCATCATAACCTTTTTCTTTAATTTTTTGTCTATTAAATGATATCAATTTTTGACCCATCTGAACATATTCTCCTTGTTTTATAAACGATTCAAAATATTTTCCTTCAAGTTCCACAGTATCAATACCAATATGAATTAACACTTCAATACCATTATCTGTTTTTATTCCAATGGCATGATGTGTAGGAAATAATGTTACAATTTCACCTGAAATAGGTGCATAAATGATATCTTCATCTGGTATAATTGCAATTCCTTTTCCTAATGCCTCACTAGAAAAAACTTTATCCTTGACTTGATTTAAACTCATAACATTCCCTTGAACTGGTGAATGAATATCTTGACTTTTTACACTAATATTCTTTTTTTCTTCATTTTCTTGTTCAGGAATATTTAAAAAATAAGCAGCAATAGCAGAAGCAACAATTGCAATAATAACAGCAATGACTGCAAAATAGAAATTATTATAATCACCATCACCAATCCATGCTGTTAAAGAAACAAGACCAGCAAAAGAATAACCTTTAACACCCATAATTCCTGCAAACATACCACCAAGTCCACCACCAATCATAACAGCGATAAATGGACGACGGAATTTTACAAATACTCCATAAACTGCTGGCTCTGTAATATTCATAAATGCACTAAAAGCAGTTGTTCCAAATAATTGTCTTTGTTCTGAGTTTCTGGCACGTAAGAAATATCCAAGTAAAGCACCACCTACTGCTGCATCTGAAATCAATGAACCAACTAAGAATATTGGATCATAACCTTGTGTTGTCAAAAAGTTCATTAAAACTGGCATAACAAAGTTTGCTGCTCCCATCATAATTAAGAAAGGTTGTAATGCCGCATATAATGCTACAACAATCCAATTTCCAATAGTATTCATTAAAAATTGACACACAAAATTAATTCCATCTCCTAACCAAGTTCCCATTGGTCCAAATACCAATAATGTTACAGGCAAACAAATAAGCAATACTAAAACTGGTTTAAAGAAATAAGTAATAGATTGTGGTATAATTTTTGATAAAAATTGATCTACATACCCCATCAACCAAACTGCCAAAATAATTGGGAAGAATGAATTAGAATATGTAATTGTTAATAAAGGAATACCAAAGAAATCCAATCCTTCTACACCATTAATACCAGTTGAAAGCAATGTTACAGCTAAAGCAACTGCAAGATATGGATTAGCATTTAACTTTTTTGCACATGACATAGTCATAAAAACAGGTAAAAAGAAGAAAATAGCATTTCTTAGTGAATCAATAATAGTATATGTCGAACTTTCAGTTGAAATAATTCCTGTTAAACTTAATATTGATAAAACACCTGCCAACATACCTGCTGCCATCAATGGTTGTAAAATCGGTGACATCGATTCTGACATTAAATCTAAAATAGAACGCCATATGGTCGTTTTGCTTGTTTGTGTTTTTTCTTTTGTTTTTCCTAATAATTGAGATAATTCTTTATAGACATCCATAACTTGAGGTCCTATAACAACTTGAAAAACAGCCTCATTTGCTATAACGTCAATAACTTCTTTTAATTCTTTTATCTTTTCAATATTAGCAAGACTTTGATCATTCAAAGTAAAACGTAATCTTGTTACACAATGAACAACATTAATAATATTATCTTTTCCTCCAACAAGTTTAATAATTTGTTGGCATAAATCTTTATAATTCATATTTTTTCCTCCTATTTTATACTTCGATCAAATACACGATGAATATGTAAAATCAAATAAACTTCTTCATCATGAGTAAATCACATTTAAAAACATCTTTAACATATTTTCTAATTTTCTGTACACAATAATATGCTTGAGGATATGATTTATATATTTGTTGATAAAATTCATTTTCTTGTTCTTCTCCCCACTCATTATGTACTAATCTGTGTGCAAAATATTGAATATGAGTAACAAGACGTACATAATTAATTGAGTTTTCATCAAAAGGTTTTTGAAAATGATATTTAATAATAGCTAAGATATCTTTGACTGTATCCATAACTTGAATAGATTCTTCCATTTTATTTTCACTTTGAATATTAATAAAATGTAAAGCAATTGCAACACCTTCATCTTCTGGACAATCAATTGATAAGTACTGTTGAATCAGGCGCATACCAAATAATCCTATTTGATAATGTAAAGGATAGAATTTTTTAACTTGGTAACTTAATGGATTGCCTATAAATTGTCCTTTTTTCATACGTCTTATTGTAAAATCAATATGATCAAGTAGAGTTAAAGAAAGATAATCATACATCTTTTCCTTTAAAACTTCTTCACCATATTCAATAATTTGATTTACAATTTGTAAATACTCATCTTTTGTATTAGACAATAAATAACTAAAGTGTTCTAATTTATCATGTGAGTCTAAAACATATGTCTTTTGAATTTCTTCAGGATAAATTTCATCTCCTACTTTTTTAAGAAAAGAAATACCTTTAGAATAAACAATCACTTCATTAGAACCTCTTTTCACAACTGCCACATTATTATTCAATATTTGGCTAATTTTCATCCTTTTTCCTCCTTTCTAGAAAAAAAACTCAAACAACATGCTAAATACATGTTATTTGAGTTCTGCCTGCTTCCCAGTAACATACTCTTTTTACAGCAGCATTGCTGTAAAGTTTTCTTTCTACTCTCATTATAGCAATGTCTACACATTTGTCAAGCGCTTTCATACATTTACAAATATTGTATAATGGTTTCCATTTGTGGAGAAACCCATTTATCTTTGTGGTATAGAAGTTGTTTCCATACTTCTATTTGAATACCTTCAACATTTAAACATTTTACTTTACCTTCCTTTATAGATTCCCTTACCACATATTCTGGTAGTAAAGAAACACCTGCCCCTTGTTCAATCAATGAACAAATTAAATGAGTACTACCTAATTCTAATACTGGTTGAACCTCTAAAGATATTTTTGCTAATTCTTCATCAAAAATACGACGATAACTCATTCCTTTCTCTGTTAAAAGAAATGGATATGAAATTAAATCATGGATTGTAACTTTATCTTTACTAGCAAGAGGATGATTATTTCCAACAACAAAACAAGTTGATATTTTTTCTTCTTTAACAATGACATATTCTGTATTATAGATATGATTATCTAAGGTTAAAATCATATCTACTTCATTATGATTTAATAAACGAAACAATTCTTCTGTTCCTGCTGAAGTTATTTTAAGTGTAATATGAGGAAACATTTTCATAAATTCTACAAATTTATCTTTTAATAATGAATAGGTTAATGAATCAGCCAAGGCTAAACGTACATGCCCGTATATTGATTGTTTATTTTGAATAGAATTTTCTAATTTTTTTGTTAATTTCATCATTTGATGAGCATAATCAAGAACTTCTCTTCCTTTATCAGTTAATGCTATTGTATGATAAATTCTTTCAAATAGCTGACAATTCAATTCATTTTCCAATTGTTTGATTTGAAAAGATATTGTTGATTGAGAATATCCCAAAACTTCTGCAGCTTTTGTAAAGCTATTTAATTCTGCAACATGAATAAATGTATTTAAGTTTTTAATATCCATTTTATTTCTCCATTTAATTTTTCGATTATAATTATTGTTTTTATCAATTTTACGAATGATATATTCTAATATATACTATATATAAAGAAATTACAAATATAAGGAGTTCAAAAATGATACAGGACATAATTCAATATATATATCAATTATTATGGGGAGATTTAATAACAATTCCTTTACCTGGAGGAAGTTCTATTGGTTTATCTTTATTAGTTCTTATTCTTATTCCTTCAGGCATATATTTTACAATTAAAACACGCTTTCTTCCTTTTAGACTTTTTCCTGAAATGTTAAAGGTTGTTATGGAAAAAAAGAACGTAACTCAAAAAAATTCTATCTCTGGTGTTCAAGCATTAATTATTTCTACTGCCACAAGAGTAGGAATGGGAAATCTTGTAGGTGTTGTCGCTGCTATTTCAGCAGGTGGTGCTGGTGCTGTTTTTTGGATGTGGATCACTGCATTGCTAGGTTCATCAACAGCATTTATTGAAGCTACATTAGCTCAATTATATAAAGAAAAAGATCCTCTCTATGGAGGATATAGAGGTGGCCCTGCCTATTATATTCATCACCTTTTTCAATCCAAAAATAACAAAAGATATTCTCTTATTGCCCTGTTATTCGCTATTTCTGGTTTAATATGTTGGTGTGGAATTAGTCAAGTTATTGGTAATTCTGTTTCATCTGCATTTGAAAATGCTTTTCATATACCACCATTATATACAACAGTTATTTTGGTTTTTGTTGCTGCAGTTATTGTTTTACGTAAAAATGCAACAGTTAAAGTTTTAGATATTATTGTTCCTATTATGGCAAGTTTTTACTTTTTAATTACATTATTTATTATCATTACAAATATAACGCAAATTCCTATTGTATTCCAACAGATTATTAGTGAAGCTTTTGGTTTTAAACAAGTTGTTGCTGGAGGATTTGGGGCTGTCTTAATGAATGGAATAAAACGTGGGTTGTTTTCTAATGAAGCAGGTTCTGGTTCTGCTCCATGTGCTGCTGCTTCTGCTGATGTTAGTCATCCAGTTAAAGAAGGATTATTACAATCTTTTGGTGTCTTTATTGATACAATACTTATATGTAGTTGTTCAGCTATGATTATGCTTTTAACTCCTAGCCACCTTACTCAAGGTTTAGAAGGAATGAGTCTTTTACAAGCAGCTATGCATTATCATATGGGAGATTTTGGTGTTATTTTTATTGCTATTATTCTTTGGATGTTTAGCTTCTCTACATTTATTGGTATTCTTTTTTATGCACGATCTAATGTTGCTTATATTTTTAAAGATAATTGGTTATCACAAACACTTTATAAAATATTAGCATTGATTATGCTGTTTATTGGTGGTTTAGCAACTTATACTTTTGTATGGGATTTGGGTGATATTGGTGTAGGTCTGATGACAATCTTTAATATGATTGCTTTATTTCCATTATCAAAACAAGTCATCCAATCTCTAAAAGATTATGAACATAAATCATAAAATTATTTTTTATTGACTTTAAATAGTGAAAAACTATAAAGTTTACAAATAAAGAAGTTAATAATAGTAAATACATATATAATAATGTTCCAAAAGTCCCTCCATAATAATACATCTTACAACAATCATTATTGGTAATAAATGATTGTTTTTTTGTATTTCTCTTGTATATACATCTTTCAATAAATAATCTAAAAAATATTACTTAAAAAATAATATTATTGATATCAGGCTGACTTCTCATTTTGATATAGATTGTCTTGATACATTTAATTGATCTACTAATTGTTGTTGTAATAAATGCTTTTCTTTTCTCAAATTAAATCATTTATTCTTAAACTTCATTTTTACTCCTTCTTTCCAATTCTCATAATATGTTTATAAACCATTATCAACATAAACCTCTTTGAAATTACATACATAATAGTTGTAAAAACTTTTGATTTCTTTATGCAAATATTATATAATTACTTATAGCAAATATATAGAAAGGAAATTTTATTATGGGAAAATATGTATATGTATCTATTGCCACTAGGATTATTGTTTCAAAGAAGGATTACTTTCATTATATCATTTCAACTTTAGAAATTATTGAAAAGATGGGACATTACTTTCATCTTGATTTATATCTTCAAAGTGAAGATAACAATTTTGTTTATTTTGATTTAAAAGAAACAGTTATTAAAGATTATTTATGTTCTTTTTTAAAAGAGCATACTATTCACAATACTGAATTACATAATGTTGATAAATATTTAGATAATATAAAACTTTTAAAAAATAAAACAACCTCTGAAGTTATTAAATATATTCAAAATGAAGATATTGATTATTTTAATTTTTATAATTCTTGTCATTTAAAACAAACTTATTTAGATGATGAATTAAAATTATATTTTGAAGGTATTAACTATATTTTTGATGAAACAATTTTTATGGGAAATTGTAATCAGCTTTTTAAATATATTCATTATAGAATAAGAGCTTTACAGCAAAATCCTTTAGAGGGAACAACTTTTATTGATATGTCTTAATGATGACAACCTATTGGTTGTCTTTTTTTTAAAAGTTTACTTTGTTATTTGAACTTAGACTTTGTTTCATGTATAATGAGTTGTGCTAAAAAGAGGTGAAAAAATGGAAGGTTTTTGGTATGAATTAAAACATGTTTGTAAACAATCTGGCGCAAGATATGGTATTTTACATACTCCTCATGGTGATGTTGAAACACCTATGTTTATGCCTGTTGGAACGCTTGCAACTGTGAAAGGAATTTCTCCTGAACAATTAAAAGATATGAATTCTCAAGTCATTCTTGCTAATACTTATCATTTATGGTTAAGACCTGGTGAAGATGTGGTTAAAATGGCTGGCGGATTACATCAATTTATGAATTATGATGGGCCAATTTTAACAGATAGTGGTGGTTTTCAAGTTTTTTCTTTAGGAAAGACAAGAAAGATTGAAGAAGAAGGAGTTACTTTTAAAAGTATTGTTGATGGAAAAAAATTATTTTTATCTCCTGAAAAATCTATTCAAATTCAAAATGATTTAGGAGCAGACATTATTATGAGTTTTGATGAATGTGCTCCATATCCTTCTACACATGAATATATGAAAAAAAGTGTTGAAAGAACAATTCGTTGGGCAAAACGTGGAAAAGAAGCTCATAAAAGAAATGATCAAGCTTTGTTTGGAATTGTTCAAGGAGGAGAATTTGAAGATTTAAGAGAACTCAGCGCTAAAGAATTGGTCAAACTGGATTTTCCAGGATATTCTATTGGTGGTACAAGTGTTGGTGAACCTAAAGATGTGATGTATAAAATGATTGATGATGCTATAAAATGGTTACCAACAGATAAACCTCGTTATTTGATGGGTGTTGGTAATCCTATTGATTTAATTGAAGGGGCTATCCGAGGAATTGATATGTTTGATTGTGTTTTACCAACGAGAGTAGCTAGACATGGTGCTTTAATGACTCATTATGGACGTATGAATATTAATAATGAGAAATATAAATATGATTTTCATCCAATAGATGATCAATGTCATTGTTATACTTGTCAAAATTATACAAGAGCTTATTTAAGACATTTACATAAATGTGATGAAATTTTTGGAAAAAGTTTATTATCTATCCATAATGTTGCTTTTTTATTACAATTAAGTGAAGATATAAGAAAAGCAATTCAAGAAGATCGTTTATTAGATTTTAAAGAAGAATTTTTAAATCAATATGGTAGAGATGTATATGAAAGGGCGTTTTAAATGAAAATTAGTGAATTCGATTATCATTTACCTGAAGAATTAATTGCACAAACTCCAATAAGTCAAAGAGATACTTCTCGTTTAATGGTACTAAATAGAAAAACAGAAACAATTGAAGATAAGCATTTTTATAATATTCTTGATTATTTACATTCAGGTGATATTTTAGTAAGAAATAATACAAAAGTTATTCCTGCAAGATTATATGGTATCAAAGAAGAAACAAATGGTCATGTTGAAGTATTATTATTAAAAGATATGGGTAATGATATTTGGGAGTGTCTTGTAGGTAATGCAAAAATTGTTAAACTTAACACAACTATTACTTTTGGTGATGGTTCTTTAAAAGCTCAATGTATAGAAATAAAAGAAGAAGGAATTAGAATTTTTAAAATGATATATGAGGGTATTTTTTATCAAGTTCTTGATAAGTTAGGAATTATGCCATTACCTCCATATATCAAAGAAAGACTAAATGATCCTTCACGCTATCAAACAGTCTATGCTAAAGTTGAAGGAAGTGCTGCTGCCCCTACTGCAGGATTACATTTTACTGATGAAATTCTTGAAAAAGTAAAAAAGAAAGGTATTGAAGTTTTAGATGTTACTTTACATGTTGGATTAGGAACTTTTAGACCTGTAAAAGTAGATGATGTCAATGATCATCATATGCATAGTGAATTTTACATGATTGATGAAGTTGTTGCTGAAAAGTTAAACCAAGCTAAAGCAAATGGTCAACGAATTATTAGTGTAGGAACGACTTCTACACGTACTCTTGAAGCCAATTATAAAAAATATGGACAATTCAAAGCAATCCAAGAAAGTACTAATATTTTTATATATCCTGGATATCAATTTGAAGCAATCGATGCTTTAATAACAAATTTCCATTTACCAAAATCAACATTAGTTATGTTAGTTAGTGCTTTTGCAAATAAAGATTATATTATGAAAGCATATCATCATGCTGTTGAAGAAAAATATCGTTTTTTCTCATTTGGTGATTGTATGTTTATTCAATAATGAAAATTAATTATTATTTAATGCTTCAAGATGAATTAAAAAAAATAGGTGATACAAAGCCTTCCCTACTATTACATGTTTGTTGTGGACCATGTTCAAGTCATGTTATTAAAGAATTATGCCAATATTTTAATATAACAATATATTATTCTAATTCTAATATTTATCCTATTGAAGAGTATCAAAGAAGATTTCAAGAACTTCTTTACTTTATTGAGCAATTTAATCAAGATTTTCATCAACATATTCAAGTTATTGAAGATCCTTATAATCATAGTGAATGGATAAGTCATATGTATCCTCTTAAAGAATTTCCAGAAGGAAGTATAAGATGTAAATTATGTTATCATTTGAGAATGAGAAGAGCTTTTGATTATGCTAAAATTAATCATTATGATTATTGGACTACTGTTTTAAGTGTTTCACCTCATAAAAATAGTCAATGGATTAATGAGATTGGAGACTCTTGGCAAAAGGAAAAACCAAAGTTCTTATATGCTGACTTTAAAAAGAATGATGGTTATTTAAAATCTACACAAATGACAAAACAATACAATATGTATCGACAAAACTATTGTGGTTGTATGTTTAGTTATGAAGAAATGTTAAAAAGAGAAAATCGAAAATGATCTTCTCTTTTTTTTATTGATAATTTCTAAAGTCTACTAACTCTATATTATTTTCTTGAATCCACTGTTTTAACCACTGACTACATAAGAACTCACATTCCATAGTTCTTATTAAAGTATAAGATGAATGAGTTAATATATATTGGTCTAAATATCCTGGATGAAAAACAGCAACTGCACATGGATTATCCTTAACAATATCTAAATGTTTATTCATAAATACTTTAGGATCATATAATCCTTTTTCATCAAGTGATGCAAAAGGAAAACCAACAACTCCATTTTGTTTTTCCCATTCTTTATCCATAATTGGATTTTCAAAAAATAAATCATGTTTTTTAGCTACATTCTTTAAAGCAATAAAGAAATTTTTTGAGAATACTGCATGTCCTTCAAAATAATCAGGTTTCTTTCCAGTTATTTCTATAAACCTTTGAAGTTGTGCTTCTATCTCCATTTCACATTCTTTAACATTAATAGTATCTTCTTTTCTTTGTCTTATATCTTTGCTTGTGCAAAAGTCTCCATTCTCTTGTACTAATGAAGGAATAAGCTCTACTTGACTTAATGGCTTTCCTGCACAAATATTAGCATGTAATCCTAATGCAATATCACAATCTTTAATAAGATTATAACCATGTTGAGTTGCTTCCATGTTAGTCATCATTCCAACACTTGTAATAACTCCATCTTTAATTGCTTTATAAATACCACAATTAACTCCTTCACTAAACCCTAAATCATCTGCTCTCATAATTAATTTCATATGTATCAACTCCTTGATATCATTATATCATTCTTAATAATAAAAAAAAGCTGAACAAATCAACTTTTTAAAAAGTTATTTTTGTTACAGCTTCTTGTTTAATTTTTCTATAAATAGTTTTATTTTTTCTGTTGCTATTTTTAATTCTTCAATACTATATGCATAAGAAACACGTATGAAACCTTCTCCAGCTGGTCCAAATGCAGTTCCAGGTACACATGCTACTTTTTGATCATCTAAAAGTTGTTCACAAAATTCATCAGATGTTAACCCTGTTGATTTGATACAAGGAAATACATAAAATGCTCCTTGTGGCTTAAATGTTTCAAGTCCCATATCATTGAATGCTTTTACACAGAAGTTTCTTCTAGTCATATATGAATCTCTCATGTCTTCTACTTCTTCTTGACAATGTTTCAACCCTTCTAACGCACCATATTGAGCAGCTGAAGGTGCTGACATTATAATATATTGATGAATCTTTGTCATCATTTTTGAAAAGAATTCATTAGATAAAACATATCCTAATCTCCATCCAGTCATTGCAAAAGCTTTAGAAAATCCACTAATAATAATACATTGATCCTTAATTTCATCAAATGAAGCAATAGAACAAAATTCATCTTCATAACTTAATTCAGCATATATTTCATCAGCAATAACAATAATTCCTGATTCTTTAATAATAGGAACAATTTTTTGATAATCTTCTCTTGTCATAAATCCTCCAGTTGGATTAGAAGGATAATTCAAAATAATAGCTTTTGTCTTTTGTGTAATAGCTGATTTTAATAATTCAGGTGTAAGTTTAAATTGATCTTCATGTCTCAATGTAATAGGTACAACTATTCCCCCAGACAATTCTACCCCAGGAGTATATGCAACATATCCAGGATCTAATACAATGACTTCATCACCTGGATTGACTAATGTTCTTAAAGCAATATCTATACCTTCTGAACCCCCGACTGTTATAATACACTCCTTTTCTGGATTATATGAAACTTGAAATCTTCTTTGATAATATTGACAAATTTCTTCTCTTAATTCTAATAATCCACGATTAGCTGTATAAAAGGTTTTACCCTTTTCAATAGAATATATTGCAGCTTCTCTAATTGTCCAAGGTGTTGTAAAATCAGGCTCTCCTACTCCCAAAGAAATAACACCTTCCATTTGTGAAGCCAAATCAAAAAACTTTCTAATTCCACTTGGTTTTATAATTTTTGCACGATTACTTATCTTATCTTCATAATTCATATTATGGAGTCACCACCAATCTATCATTTTTTCCATCTTCATCTTCAATTAAAATAACACCATTATTCTTATATTGTTTTAATACAAAATAAGTTGATGTTCCTGTTACTCCATCTAAACATGCTAATTTACTAGCAACAAAATGAGCAACCTCTTGCATTGTCTTTCCTTTAACAATAGCCATAAATTCAAAACTTCCACTTAATAAATAAACCGTATCAACTTCACTAAATTTATAAATATGACTTGCAATACGATCATAACCATAATCTCTTTCAGGACTTGCATTAATTTGAATCAATGCTGTTACAATTTCTGTACTTGTACGATCCCAATTTACAATTGTATGATAACCACAAATGACTTTCTCTTGTTCTAATTCTGTTAATCTTTGAATAATATCATCTTTTGATTCATCTAAGGCGGCCGCTAGGTCAGTAATCTTCATCCTTGCATTTTTTTGTAATAATTTCAATAATAACTTATCTTCCATAACGATCTCTCCTTTTTTATATGTTACCATTGTATTACAAATTAACCCATTAGAAAAGTATTAATTTATTTTTTTATAGAAATCAATATTCGCAAATAAATGATGAATATGCTAAAATAAATATATAAGGAGGTTTATATATGAAGATATTTTATGTTTCTAGTTATGGAAAAAATGATGATAAAGGAATTTATATTCTTAAATTTGATAAAGAAACACTCCAAATGAAGTTAATACAACAAATTGTTACAAGAGATTATCCATCTTATATGATTACAAAAGATCACATTTTATATATTGCATATAAAAATGCAAGTTCTCATAATGATGGTGGAGGACTGGGAAGTTTCTCAATTTATCAAGATGAACTTATTCTTAACAATAATTACAGTTCTAGTGGAAGATCTTATACACACTTATGTGTGGCTGATAATCAAAGATATATTTTTGCAGCTAACTATCATATAGGTGCAACAGCTTCATATGAATTAGAAAATAAAATTATTACCCAAAAAATAAGTGCCATTAGACATAAAGGTCTTGGTCCTGACTTATTAAAGCGTCAAACAAGTCCTCATGCTCATTGTGTAGGAATTACACCTGACAAACAATTTGTCTATTCTGTTGATCTTGGTGCAGATAAAGTTGTTATGTATCGCTATCATCAAGGTGTATTAATGGAGGATACAGATTTTACTTTAAATATATTACCTGGTTCTGGTCCTCGTCATATGATTTTTTCTCAAGATGGGAAATTTGCATATCTTGTTAATGAGATTGCTAATAATATTATGGTTTTTAAGTATAATGAAGGTCGTTTTAGCTTAATTCAAGCTATTCACTGTATTCCTCGTCATTTTAAAGGATTTTCTAGTGCTTCAGCTATTCGTATGACATCAACTGGAGAACATTTATTTGTATCTAATCGTGGTCATAATAGTATTGCTATGTATCGTGTTAATAAAGAAACTGGTAAAATATCTCTTTTATATATGGTCCATACTGGTAAAGATCCTAGAGATTTTAATATTTTAGATGATCAATATCTCATTGTTGGATGTCAAGGTGATAATAAATTACAAGTTCTCACTTTTGATGAACAGAATGAAAAATTATTATTAAGTGATTCTGAATTAGAAATTCCTTCACCTGTTTGTATAGCTTTTGAATAAGGACAATTATTTGTCCTTTTTTCCAATAAAAACATGATTACTTTATTCTAGTAAAAGAGGTGAAGTATTGTGAAGTTAGAAAAACTATTAATAAAACTAACAGAAAAAGATGAAGATGCTTTTAATGAATTTTATAATGATTATGCCAGACTTATTTTCACAATTGCCTTTTCTATATTAAAAGATGATGAAGCTAATGATGTTGTTCAAAATGTTTGTATGAAATTAACTTCTTTATCTTTAAAATCATTACCTCATACAAATGCTAAATCTTGGCTTTATTCTCTTATTAGAAATGAATCATATCTTTTATATAAAAAGAAAAAAAGAGAAACTCATATTGATTTTATTGAAATATCTAATGATGAAATCAATCAAATAAATGATAAATTATTTATAGAACAATGTTTTCAATTATTAAATCATCAAGAAAAAGAGGTTATGATGTTTAAATTAAATGGTTTTAAATTTAGAGAGATTAGTCAATTTATTCATAAACCTACAAATACTTGTATTTGGTTATATCATCAAGCTATTCAAAAGATAAGGAGGAATATTGATGGATAGAAAAATATTAAAGAAAATGAATAAAGATATTGATTTCTATTATATCTATCAAAAAGATGAACTTAAAGATAAGCTTCATATTCAAAAAAAGAATAAAACATTTTTTATTCCTAAACTGATTTTAGCAATATCTATTTGTGTTTGTATTTATTGTTATCAAATAAAACAACCTCATATAGAAACAATAACAATTCCTCAATATATTATTATGCCTCGAAATAATTCAGAATACCACAAAGAATCTACTCAAAAAATAATAGAAAACAAATTAAATAATATTATTATTCAATTTGAACAATATCAATATATTGATATTTATATATTATGCAGTTTTAATATTATCATTATTTCTTATATCTTTTATAAAAAACACCAATAAATAATATATTTTATACATCATGTCTTATGAAAGGATGATGAAAATGAAAATATTAAAATGTAGTATTATATTTATAATGTTATTAGCTGGTTATGGTTATTTTGAAAATGTTGCAAGCACTACTCAGTATCAAAATGAAGTGCCAAAAATAGAAAAAACCAAACAAAAGAATTGGAAATATTATCAAGAATATTCTAATATATTTGAAGGAGCTTCAAGGAAATGTGGTAACTCTGATACATATTATTTTGAAAATGTAGAAGTTATTGACATTAATAGAGAAAATAATAGATTATTTGTTACTTTAAGAAACCATGAAAATAAGAGATATTCTGCTTTTATTCAATATAAACAACTTCCAAATCTTATTCCTAAAAAAATTGATGTTGTTGTCAGTTCATTTGTTAAACAATCATTGCCTCCTATATTATATAAACAATAATTCTATTATGATGAATGTAAACAAAAAAGGCACACTTGCCTTTTTTATATTTTCATATCTTTAAATGTATAATAACTTTCATCAGCTATATCTTTTATCGTTTCCCAATCGTTATCATTAAATTTATCATATATTGCTTTCACATAAAAACCTGCTTTTTTAGCTGTTTTTATAGCATATAAGGCATCTTCTACAATAATACATTCTGTTGGTTTTAACCCCATTCTTTTAGCTACTTCAATATAACTTTGAGGATTTGTTTTTGTCAAACAAATTTCATAACAAGCATAAACATCATCAAAATATTTTAAAATCCCTAGTCTTTGAAATGCTTTCTTGGCTAGTGATGAATCACTTGCTGTTAAAACACACATCTTATAATGACTATCTTGGCATTTTTGTAAAAAATCTTTTACTCCTTCTTTTAAAAGTATTTCATGCTCATATTTATCTTTAATAATATTTTTAATATCTTTCACTATTTCTTCATTTGTCTTGTTTAAATGAAATTGATTATTCATATATTCTGCACCTTCGAGTAATTCTAAGTGAGCAAGTTTATCATCCAAATCTGGATCAGTATCTAAACCCAAACTTTCTAAATATCTATTTCCAATATTATGCCATGCTTTGATAGAATCTAATAAAGTTCCATCCATGTCAAAAATATATCCTTTCATTTATCTTTCCTCCTACAAAAACAAACCACTTTCGTGGTTTATTTTTTCATTTTGATTGTATAAACAATTTCCTCTTCACTATCTTTTGTTTCTAAACTAATAGATACTCCTGTTTGTTCTATCATTTGAATTGCTTGATCTAATGTATTCAAAGCTATTTTTAAATTTTGAGAGATTTTTTTTGTTTTTGACTTTTTAGGCTTTATTTCTGTTTTACTTTTAATTTTTTGTTCTGTTTGCTCAACATTCCACCCTTTAGCTAAAATTTCTCTTAACATATTATTTTGTTGGCTTGTTGTATTAAGTTTCAATAAAGCTCTTGCATGCCTTTCTGTAATATCTCTTCTTCTAACTGCTTCTTGTACAGTCATTGGTAATTGTAATAATCTTAATTTATTGGCAATTGTTGATTGTTTTTTACCTACACGCTTTGCTAATTGTTCTTGTGTTAAATCTTGTGTATCTAATAATTGTTGATATGCCAATGCTTCTTCTATTGGTGAAAGATTTTCTCTTTGAATATTCTCAACAATAGCAGCCGTGGCAGTTTCTTTTTCATCTAATTTTTGCACAATACAAGGAACTTCATTAATATTAGCAAGTTTACATGCTCTATAACGACGTTCTCCTACTACAATTTGATATTTTCCATTATAAGGTCTAACTACAATTGGTTGTAATAAACCATTTTGTTGAATTGATACTGCAAGTTCTTGAATTTTTTCTTTTTCAAAGTGTGTTCTTGGTTGTTTTTCATTAGCAACAATATTATGAATATCTATAAATTTATATATAGGTTCTTTCACTTTATCACTCCTCACTTCGTTTCATATTATATCATTTTTTGTTGTAAAACAAAAGAGACAGATAATAATCTGCTCTTTATAAAGGTTTCTTTTTTATCTTTCCAAATTGTCTGGGATATTTTATAGGTGTATCTTTTTGTTTATGAATATAAATATTACAACGATGATCATTTTCATCTGTTAATGTAAAATCAACTTCTTTAACAACTTTTCCACCTAAGGTTTCAATTCCTTTTTTAGCTTCTAATAATTCTTCTTTTGCTTTTAAACCTTTTAATGTTATAAAATATCCATTCTTTTTTACTAATGGTAAACAAAGTTCATCTAGTATATTCAATCTTGCAACTGCTCTAGCTGTTACAAGATCAAATGATTGTCTATGTTCTTTGGCATATTCTTCTGCTCTAGCACTAATGGCTTCTACATTCTTCAATTCTAAAACTTGAATAAGTTGTTTTAAAAATGTAATGCGTTTTGTAAGTGAATCTACAATTGTAATTTTTAAATCAGGATAAACTATTTTTAGAGGAATAGAAGGAAATCCTGCTCCTGCTCCAATATCACATAATGATTGTGTATCTAAAGTATAATCAAATGAAATTGTTAATGAATCATAAAAATGTTTTAAATAAACATCTTCCTTTTCAGTAATAGCTGTAAGATTCATTTTTTCATTCCATTCTATTAATGTTTGATAATAAAGTTCAAATTGTTTAATTTGTTTATCTGATAAAGTAATTCCTTTACTTTCTAATACTTGTATAAATTCTTCTTGATTCATATTGTCCTCTTTAATAATGTTGTTTTAAATGAATAAGTAATACTGATATATCTGCTGGGTTAATTCCAGAAATTCTTGATGCTTGAGCAATTGTTAATGGTCTGATTTCTGATAATTTTTGTTTTGCTTCTAATGATAAATTCAAAACATCTTCATAATCTAAATCACTTGGAATTTGTTTTTCTTCCATTTTCTTCATTTTCTCTACTTGCCTTAAAGCTTTATCTATATATCCTTTATATTTAATGAGAATAGTTATTCTTTTTTCTTCTTCTCTAGTTAAATCTATTGTTTCAATATATGGTTTTATTTTTGAATAATCAATTTCAGGTCTTTGTAATAATGCTTTTGCACTTATACCTTCATTCAATCTCGATGAGCCTAATGATTCTAACATATCATTAATTTCATGTTTAGGTGTAAAACGTATTGTGTCCAACCTTTCGATTTCATCATGAATACGTTTCATTTTATCAAGAAATGTTTGATAGACATTCTCTTCAACCAAATGTGCTTCATAACCATATTGTCTTAATCTTTCATCTGCATTATCATGTCTTAATAGTAAACGATACTCTGCACGTGATGTTAACATACGATAAGGTTCTTGTGTTCCCTTTGTTACAAGATCATCAATCATAACACCAATATAAGCTTCATTTCTTTTCAATACTAATGGTTCTTTTCCATCAATATTTTTTGTCGCATTAATACCTGCAATTAAACCTTGAGCCGCTGCTTCTTCATAACCACTTGTTCCATTAATTTGACCTGCTGTATATAAATTTTTAATAACCTTTGTTTCTAATGATGGCCATAATTGTAATGGATCAATAGCATCATATTCAATAGCATATGCATATTTTAAAATTTTACAATTTTCTAACCCTGGTATTGTCCTAATCATTTCTTCTTGTATATCATGTGGTAATGATGTAGAAAATCCTTGAACATAAATTGTATTCATTTCTTTTGATTCTGGTTCTAAGAATATTTGATGTTGTGGTTTATCTGAGAATTTGACAATTTTATCTTCAATTGAAGGACAATATCTTGGTCCAATCCCTTTAACAATCCCAGAATACATACTTGATTTATGGAGATTATCTTTAATAATTTGATGTGTTTTTTCATTTGTATATGTTAAATAACAAGGAATTTGTGATTCAATTGGTAAATATGATGTTGTTTCATAACTAAATGCTAAAGGTTCATCTGTTCCTGGTTGTAATTGTGTTTGGCTATAATCAACACTATTAATTTCTACACGAGGTGGTGTCCCTGTTTTTAATCTTTGAATTCTAAAACCTAATTCTTTTAATTTATCAGATAAAAATAAAGACTGCCTTTCTTGATCAGGTCCACTAGGTGTTTTTTGATCTCCACATAAAATTTCTGCCTTAAGATATGTTCCAGTTGTTAAAATAACAGTTTTTCCTAGGTATACTTTACCATTATCTAAAATAACACCTTTCACTATCTTTTCTTCAATTAATAAATCTTCTACCATGCCTTCTACAATATCAAGATTTTCTTGTTGTTTTAAAATATTTTGCATATATCTTGGATATGCTTTCTTATCTGCTTGTGCACGTAAAGATTGAACTCCAGGTCCTTTAGCAGTATTAAGCATTTTTAATTGAAGATATGTAGCATCAGATGTTTTCCCTATCTGTCCACCTAAAGCATCTACTTCTCTTACTATTATTCCCTTAGCAGGTCCTCCTATTGATGTATTACAAGGCAATGACCCAACATTTTCAAAATGAGAAGTTACCAATAATGTCTTTTTTCCAATTCTTGATGAAGCCAAACACGCCTCTATCCCTGCATGTCCTCCTCCTACAACAATAACATCAAACATTTGTATCACACTCCTTGATTGCTACTCAACTATAGCATAATTTATAACTTTAATCAATTTTAAAACACATTGAAACAATTCTATGTTATAATGTTTTTGGGTGATATGAATGGAACCAATAGATATATTAAAGAAGTATTATCATTTTGCTGTTATTGGTGTTTCTCAAAACACTGACAAGTATGGTTATAAGATTTTTAAAAGGCTTCGTGATAGAAGCTATGATGTTTATGGCGTTTCGCCTATTTATGATCAAGTAGATAATATACCATTATATTCTTCATTAGAAGATATTAATGGTCCTATTGATGTTGTGGTATTTGTGGTTAATAAAAAATATGCTTATGATTATATTGATGAAATGACAAGTTTAGGTATTCATTATGCTTGGATGCAACCTCATACTTATGATGATGAATTATTGAAACATATGAAAAGTGTAGGTATTACACCTATTCTTGCTTGCATTTTAGTTGAAACTTCTCTTTAAGAGAAGTTTTTCATTTCTTTTCCATATACTTATGATATAGTACAAGAGGAGGGATTCTATGGAATACTTATATCATTATTTATGTTTTATAACTGTGCCTGCTATCTTATTTTATATTTCTTATTTTTTAGATATGAATTCTTTATTTATTATGGGATTATTTTTTCTATTTCTTATTCTATATTATCGTTTATTATCAAATAAGATTAACCAAATAACTTTAAAAATGACTTTTATAATAACTATTTTTTCTTATTTAATAGTTCCCTTATGTTTATTTATATCACAAAGTATATTTCTTCATCCTATATGGAATTTATTTGCTCTTATTAATCTTCCATATTTTATTATTTATTATATCTCTTTATTATTTCATACTCATAAATTAGCTATTACTCTTATATTAATTATTAATACTATTGAATTATTATTTTGTTGTTATGTTTTAAAACCACAAATCCAATTCAAAAAAATAATTATTATATGTAGTTGCATATTCATTTCACTTGGATTAGATATTTATGTATATCGAAGTTCTCCTTCTCAAAAATATAAAGGACATGATTTTCAATATATGAATGGATTTTCAAGTACAGATTTATCACCATTTTTTCCATATACAAAAAATAATCAATTGGTTTCACTTCAACAAAAAAGCTCTTTTATTATAGAAAATGAAAAAGATATGCCTATTTTAGATGGGGCAGAAGCTTGTTATCCTGTTTATGCAGCAATAGCAAATGCGACTTATAAAAACATTGCTGAAATAGAGAAAGAGTATACAAAAACTCATAATGAAAATGGTAAAATTGTAACTTTCTATAATACTTCCATTGGTTATACTCGTTTATTTCAAGGTGAAATTGATATGTTTTTTGGTGCTAAACCTTCACAAGAACAATTAGAAGAAGCTAAGATTTATGGTGTAGAACTAGAATATACGCCTATTGGAAAAGAAGCATTTGTTTTCTTTGTTAATGAAAATAACCCTATTCATAATTTGAAATCTGATGAAATTAGAAGTATTTATCATGGAAATATTACAAATTGGAAAAGTCTTGGCGGTCAAGATTGTGATATCGTTGCTTTTCAAAGACCAGAAAAATCAGGTAGTCAAGCTATGATGCATTATTTTATGAAAGATGTAAGTCTTAAAGAACCTATTACTTATGAAATGCAATCAGCTATGACAGGAATTATTCATGAAGTGGCAGAATATTATAATGAATATGGAGCTATTGGATATACTTTTAAATACTTTTTAGAAGGGCTTCATCAAGAGGAAAACATAAAAATATTATCTATCGATAATATTTATCCAACTGTTGAAAATATTAAAAACAAGACTTACCCTATCTCTACTTATTTGTACTGTGTTACATTAAAATCAAATCAAAAGGAGAACGTTAAAAAACTTAAAGAATTCTTACTTTCTCCTCAAGGTCAATATATTATTGAAAAAACTGGATATTGTTCACTTTATTAGGAAGGAAACTTCCTTTTTATAATCTCTCTTTTAAGTAATGTTGTATTTCATCAAGAGTTAGCTTCCTCACTTCTGTATGAGGATATTCTTGGTATTGATTTACAGAGAAAATAGGTTCCATTTTCAAACAAATTTTATCCTTATATTTTTCTAAATAAAGTTTCAAATCATTTTGAGATGCAAAAATTTTATAAGATTTCCTCCCCTTTTTATTTATAATTTCATAAATTCCACAACTTTTTTTCATTGTATAATCTGCTGTTCTTAAATAGAGTTTAGCAATCTCTAAAGAGCGGAAAGGAAAATTCCATCTTTGCACTCCTCTTTGAGAATCTTTTTCAATACATATACAACGACCACATGTACCACAAATATATTGAGTATGTTTTTGTAAACATTCTTTTGGATTTATTAATGGTGTTATTCTATTTTGGTAACTATAACATTCTTCACACACTTTGTTTCACCTCTTTCAAATTCATATTATACCATAAAAAAAGAGATAACATTGTTATCTCCAAAAATATGCTTTCCCTTTACCCATAGACACAATTTCAAATCGTGTACGAGTTGAAGTTCCACCACCAAAATATCTTTTTCCTCTTTCACTTCCATTAAAAATATCTATTTTATTTCCCTTAATCGCTCCACCACGATCTACAACAATACCATATATTGTTGAATTTGTATTAAGATTATGATTAGAAATTTTAATAACTGTACCAAAAGGAATAGAACGATCAGCAGCTAAACAATAATATTTTTTTCCTTTATATGTTAAATATGGTGATCTTGAATTATTAACACCTGTACTTGGTGATAATTTTAATCCTGAGGCACTTCTACCACTACATCCTTTGCAATCTCCACCATATAGAGTTAATCTACCTGTAAAAGTTGTTCCTTTTTGAACGCCACCCTTTTTAATTATTTTATCAACTGGCTTCTTAATAATTTTTTCATTAATAACTTTTCTAGATATTTCTTTTTTATTTGCATAAGTTACTAAATATGTTTTCTTTATTTTTCCTTTTTTCCCTTTTTGAGTAACTGTTTTACTCCATCCACCTGATCCCTTAACAATAGTTTTATAAGGAATAGATTCTACTTTAGTAATCGTACTTGTTTTTAATCTTGTGATTTTTAATAAATCATTTTGTTCTACAATACTATTTAATTTCTTATTAACAGTATCACCTTTATTTAGTTCAACATTTAATTCTGTAAGAACATTTTCTACTGTATCTTGTTTAACAAGATATTCTTTTTCCTTATTAACACCATCTTTTAATTTGATGTCAACTGTTGGAATATAATTCATAATTTGATTCACTGCACCTGTTGTAACTGTTGTAAAAATAACTATTAAGTACACACAAGCGACTGCTAAAATACATTTTGTACGGCAATTAGCCGAGACAATAACCTCTTTAGCTTTTTTTAACATAAATTCTTTCCTCCTTATTTAATCCCAAACAATTCTTTGGCATTAAATGTTGTGATTCTAGCAACGTCTTCTATCTCCATGTTCTTTAGCTTTGCTATTTCCTGGGCAATATACACAACATTTGCTGGCTCATTCAACTTTCCTCTAAACGGATGAGGTGTTAAATAAGGACAGTCTGTTTCGATCATTAAATGATCAATACCAATTTGTATCGCGACTTCTTTTGGTACTTTTGCATTCTTAAAAGTAACTGGACCTGCCAATGATATATAGAAACCAATATCAATATATCTCTTTGCCATTTCTACTGAACCACTATAACAATGCATAATGCCGCGATGTGCTGCTTGCTTTAAAATATCATACGTATCTTCATAGGCATCTCTTGCATGAATAACAATAGGTTTATTGTATTTCTTTGCAATTTGAATTTGTTTTATAAAAACTTCTTTTTGTTTATTACGAGGAACATCATCCCAATAATAATCTAGCCCAATTTCACCTAAGGCAACAACACGTGGATTTTGAAGTAATACTTCAATTTCTTCTAATTCATCATCTTTTGTATGAAGACAATCATTAGGACTAATTCCTACTGTTGCATATACAAACGGATACTCATTAGCTATCTTAACTGCTCTTTGAGAAGACTTTAAATCATATCCTGCAACAACAATATTTTTAACTTGATGTGCTAGTGCATGTTGGATTAATTCTTCTCTCTTTTCATATAATTCATCACTATTAAGATGTGTGTGTGTATTGAAGTACATTCCTTTCACCCTATGGCATAATATCAGAAAATAATATTTTTGTCAAATTTCTAAATAGATATTTAACAATTTATTATGAATTCATCGACTTTTTTCGTCTTTTTATACATATAAGTACCATATTTATTTGTTTATTTAACAAATTATTATCATATTTTGTTCACAAGTATGTATATTTTATAACTTTATCTATATTTGTCGAATATAGATAAATTATACCAATTTATTATTATTTTATTCAAAAAAGGCAAAAAAAAGAATAGCATCTAAACTACCCTCTCTTATGACATTCTTAATCTACCTTCAACAATAGCACCTTCGTCAATTTTAATAATTTTTGTTTGAAGATCACCATGTATATTGGCATTTTGTAAAAGTTTTAATCTTTCTCTTGCGACAATATTGCCTTCACATTTTGAGTCAACAACAATATCTCCACCTGTAATATCCCCAATAATCTCACTATCATCAATAATATCTATAAAACCTTCACTGTCCAAATATCCTTGAATTCGACTATTTTTAATTAATATTTTAAGCGCTTTTATATTTCCAGTTATTTTACCGCCTAGAACTTTTACTAATCCATCAGCTGATACATCTCCAATAACTTCTCCACTAATTTCAACATCATTCTCAGCCATAATATTACCACGAATAACTGTTTGAGCAGAAATAATTGTTGGTTCTTTTACAGTTGTTAATTCATCATCTACAATAACTGGTTCTACTCTCAATTCTGTATCATCGTTATTATATTCAACTGTATGATTTTCACTACTCACTTCTGTATCTTCCTCTTCCATTATAGGCTCAAAAAAATGATCTAAAATTCTATTCTTAAAACTATCTTTTCCACCATTCATCCGTATTTCCTCCATCAAAAGAAACAAACATTCATATATACAAGAATTATACTATATTTCTTCTTTTTTCTCAACAAAAAGATATTTTCTGCAAAAGGAAATGGATTCATAATCAAATTCTTTTATATTTATAATACAACTCATATTTTCATTTTTTTGTTTCTCAATTATTTTATAAAAAATTATCTCGTCATCTGACTACACAAATAACGAGATTTATTTTAAAGTCATTTTATATATTTTTTAAAAATGATATTGTGTGAAAACATCACTAACAGGTAAATTATTTTCAATATTCTCAATTGTATGAGCCAACAAATCAGCAACTGTTACTTGTACTAATTTATCAAATCTCTTATCTTCAGGAATAGAAATTGTATCAGTAATAACAATTTCTTTTGCACAACAATCTTGAAGTCTTTGAGCAGCTGGTCCAGATAAAACACCATGTGTACATGCAATATATACATCCTTAGCTCCTTTTTCTCTTAACACTTCAGCTCCTGTACAAATTGTTCCAGCTGTATCAATCATATCATCAACTAAAATACAGTTTTTACCAGCAACATCACCTATGATTCCCATAACTTCAGCAACATTTGGTTTAGGTCTTCTCTTATCAATAATTGCAATTGGACAATCTAAACGTTCAGATAACTTTCTTGCACGAGTTGCTCCCCCATGATCTGGTGATACAACACAAAGATCTTCAACACCTTTATCTACAAAATATCTATAAATTAAAGGTAATGCTTCCATTTCATCAACTGGAATATCAAAGAACCCTTGAATTTGTCTTGCATGTAAATCCACAGTTACAACACGATCAACTCCTGCTGTTGTTAATAAATCAGCAACTAAACGAGATGTAATTGGTTGTCTTGGTTTGGCTTTACGATCTTGTCTTGCATATCCAAAATATGGAATAACTGCTGTAATTTCTTTAGCTGAAGCTCTTTTTAAAGCATCAGTTAAAACAAGAATTTCCATTAAATTTTCTGTAACTGGGTTAGATGTAGATTGTACAATAAATACATCTTTTCCACGTACTGATTCTTCAATTTCAACTAATATTTCCCCATCTGCAAAATGATGAACTCTTGATTTTCCTAACTCTGTTCCTAATTTGTTTGCGATACTCTTAGCTAAATCTTGACTTGCTGATAAAGCAAATACTGTAATTTTGTTTTTCATTGTTTACCCCTTTTTTTCACTCTACTTATTTCTTTTTTCAAACTCTTTTAATCTTTTTTCTTTTAATACTTTACTGTATCCTTCTTTATTCACTTGCTTTGCTCTTGCAATTCCCATTGCATCTTTTTCTACATCTTTTGTAATTGTTGATCCAGCAGCAATAAAAGCATTTTCTTCAATTGTTACTGGCGCAATAAGATTAGAATTACATCCAATAAATGCATTATCCTTAATTTTTGTTAATGATTTATTTTTCCCATCATAATTCACTGTAATTGTTCCACAACCTATATTGACATCACTACCAACTTCAGCATCTCCAATATAAGTTAAATGAGCAGCCTTGCTATTTTTTCCAAATATAGCTTTTTTCATTTCCACGAAATTGCCCATATGAACATTTTCTAAAATATGACAATTTGTTCTTAATCTTGCGTAAGGACCTATATCAACCCCATTTTCAATAATAGAATCACTAATAACAGAAAATTTAATTTCAACATTGTCTTTTATTGTTACATTTGTCAATTCACAATATGGTCCAATATGACAGTCTTTACCTATAACTGTTTTTCCTTTTAAAATACACCCTGGTTCAATAATTGTATCTTCTCCAATAACAACATCTCTTCCAATATAAGTATTATGTGGATCAATAATTGTTACACCATTTAATAAATGTTCTTGATTAATTCTATCTCTTAAAATTTGTGTTGCTTGAGCTAATGCTATACGATCATTAATTCCACCAACTTCATTAAAATCATCAATCTTATAAGCATCAACTTTCAATTGTTTGTTATTCATAATACCAATAACATCAGTAAGATAATATTCATTTTGAGCATTTTCATTTGTAACTTCATCAAGTGCTTCAAATAATTTTTGATTATCAAAACAATATTCTCCAGTATTCATTTCAGTTACATCCATTTGATACTCTTGTAAATCCTTGTACTCTACAATTCCTATAACTTGTCCATCTTCTTTAATAATTCTTCCATAATGATTTGAGACATCACAATCTGCACTCATAACTGTTGCTTGATTATGATTATTCATATGAAATTCAACTAAGCCTTGTAAAGTTTCTTTTCTAATTAATGGAGCATCACCATTTAACACAAGTGTAATTCCTTCTTTATCCTTGAGAATATCCTTAGCCTGTAAAACAGCATGTCCAGTACCTAATTGTTCTTTTTGATAAACAAACTCAACATTATCAAGAATTGCTTCAACTTGTTGTGCTTCATGTCCTACTACAACAATTGTTTCATCTACTCCCATTAATTTTAATTCATCTACAACATGATTAATCATTGGTTTATACAAAACATCATGTACAACCTTTGGTCTTTGAGACTTCATGCGAGTTCCTTTTCCCGCAGCTAATACAATGGCATAAATTTTCATTTTTTTCTCTCCTTACCGCCATTATTCTAACAAAATTTGAATAAAAAAAAAAGAGAAAAGAAGAAATACTTTTACGATTTCTTATATTTTTCTTCCTCTTTATGAAGTATTTGTGTTTTTCTAACAAAATAATATTTATTTTTAAAAAATTCATATCCTTTTTCAAGTTTATTTATATCTTGAGTCATTCCAAAAACACAAGAACCACTTCCTGACATTAACGCTCCTTCAAATCCTAATTCAATAAATTGTTTTTTTATCATTTCTATATCTTCAACCATATCTATTGATGGAGCTTCTAAAGTATTTCCTAAATGATTAACAATCTTTTTAAAATCACTCTTTTCAATACCTTCTTTTAATTCTAAAACTTGAGGATGAATTGCATTGTTTAAGTCAAGCATACCAAAGCATTTCTTTGTAGATACTCCCTTTTTAGGTTTAACTAATAATAAATAACAATGAAATTGATGTTCAATAAATTCTAATTTTTCACCAATACCTCTTACTAAAGCCATTTTCTCATATATGCAAAATGGGATATCAGCTCCTACTTCTTTGCCAATTTCTGCTAGTTGTTCTAATGATAGACCCAAATGAAACATTTGATTCATAGCCCTTAAAACAGCAGCTCCATCTGCACTTCCTCCAGCTAACCCTGCTTGTGTTGGTATATGTTTATAAATATGAATTTTTACTCCATATGGAATATGATATCTTTGAATTAAAATATCTGCTACTTGATACATGATATTTCTTTTATCTGTTGGCATTCTATAATTATTTGTTGTAATTTCTATCCCATGATCTATTTTATCAATATAAATCAAATCATGTAATGTTATGGGTGCCATAACCATATCTAACTCATGATATCCATCTGTTCTTTTTCTGACAACATCAAGTGCTAAATTGACTTTTGCATATGCTCTGACTTTCATTTTATCATCCTTTCGTTGGGTATATTTTTCTTGCTACTCCTTTAGTATCAATTCCACCTATTCCATTTTGTTTATGTGATGTATGATTAATAATTTCTTCCACATCAACATAATTTCTAACACTTTCATTAGCAATTAAACTTGCAATATAAACAGGATCTAATGCATGTATATTTATACGTTTAGGACTAGAAGCAAAATTTGCCCCACTAGCTAATAACATTTCATAATAAGATTGACATGCTCCTGCAATAATAATAAGGGCATCTTTATCATCTTCATATTGCCTTGCATTTTGAATTGTTTCCATAAAATCTCTAGAATGTTGATAATTATCTATATCTGTTTTATCTTTATTCTTTCTTAAAGCATCATGTCCTGTAATAACAAGAATTTGTGGTTTATGTTTTTCTAATAATTCAAATACTTTATCTTTCATTTCATATTCTTTCATATAATAACAATCTGCACGAATACGTAATTCTTGATATTTCTTTTGGCACATTCTTAAATATTTTTCATCACCATCTAAATGTAAGACTTTTCCTCGTAACATAGGCTGTCTCTCAATAGAAAAATGATCATTTTGATAAGGTTGTATTTCACTTAATTCTAAATCTTCTCTATCACTATCTGCAATCAACCTTAATTCTACACCTCTTAGATAATAGATATTATCTTGAATATCAAATATTTCAAAAAGAATATCTCTATTGTATTTTTTTCTAACAACATAATCTCCTATTTTCATAATCTCACCATATTAATATATGATATTATAAATATTTTGTGAGTTCTATATAATCACTTAAAGTCAATTGTTCTGGTCTCATTTGAGGATTAATATGACATTCACTTAATATCTGGTTTGTTTGATCTTTAAATAGTTGTTTAAGATTATTATATATAGTTTTTCTTTTTTGTGTAAAAGATTTTTTTAATATTTCTGTTAATAAAGAATTATATTTTTCTTTCATATGTATTGATATAATAGCACTGTCTATATGAGGAGCAGGATTAAAGACATTTTTTGATATTATCATATCTAATGAGATATTTCCTATACATTTTATCATTAATGTAAGTGGACTATTATAATGTATATCTGTTAATTTTTGTGCAACTTCTTTTTGAACCATTGCATGAATACTATATAAATCAGCTTGTGATGTTATAATATGTTCTAAAATATCTGATGTAATATAGTAAGGTAAATTAGCAACAATACACACTTTTGGATAACCACATTCTTCAACTATTTTCTTTAAATCAACTGTCAAGAAATCTTGAAAAATAATATCTATATTTTGATATTCTGATAAGGATTCATCTAAGACATCTTTAAGTCTTGTATCTATTTCAAAACATATGACTTTCCCTGCTTTCATTGCTAATTGTTCAGTTAAAGCCCCAATTCCTGGACCTATTTCAATAACACATGTTTCTAAATCAACTGGTGTTGTTTCAACAATCTTTTTTATAATATTTAAATCTATTAAAAAATTTTGTCCAAATTTTTTTGATGCTTTAATTTGATATTTATTTAATAAATAGTCTGTATTTGATTTTTTTGCTATATCTTTCATATTCTCACCTGAAAATATTATAATCTAATTTATAAAAAAAGAAAAGAAGCCTTAGCTTCTATAATGCACTTTTATATCTTCTTCCTATAGGTAATGTTTCAGAATTCTTCAAAATACATTCTTGTCCTTGAATATTTTTAACCCATTGTTTATTGACTACAAAAGACTTATGAATTTGTATAAAGTATTTTGAATTCACTTCCTTCAAGAAAATATTTAAGTTCTTTCTCTCTACAAATACTCCATTTATTGAATGAATAATAATTTGATGTCTTAAAGATTCTACATAATAGATTTGGGATAATCTCATTTGTGAAATAATTCCATGACTTGAGTAATTATAATATAAAAATCTTTCTTGAATATCCTTTAGTATTATTGTTTGATTTTTTGTAAAATCTTCTTCAAAATACTTGCAAGATAAATAAAGATTAACCTTTAATTTAATACATTCACTAGCAAGTTCATAATTTTGAGGACCTATAATATAACATAATGTTTCTTCATATCTATGGAAATTTTTTATTATTTTTAAATCTTCTTTCTTTTCTATTTCTATAACATAAATATCTGCATGAACTTTTTCATTAAAACTTTGAATATAATAATGAATACTTTTTGTTTCTAGAAAATGACATATCTTTTCTTCAATACAAGAATTTTTTGATAGTATAGATAATCTAATCATAAGTATTCTCCTTATCAATCTTTTCAAGATAATAAGATATAGGTCTATCTATTAATAACTCTGATAAAATATGATAACGATCTTTAAATTGAATGCCTTGTTGTTGAATAAATGTAACTGCTTCAATAAAAGGTTTCTTGCCTTCTAATGGCAATGGTAAAAATGAATAAATAGAACCATCATACATATGAATTTCAAATAAAATATCATAACCAAGTGTTCCAAATGGTGGTCTTGGTATTTTTGTATAGGTTACAGCAATATAATCAATTTGATTCATATTTATTGTCATTTGATATTCTAAATGATGTTTCCTCAAAATATGTTTAAAGTATGCCTTTATTTTAATAAACATTGTATCATGATAAGTATATTGAATAACATCTTTATTAACTTTCCACATTAATTCAGCATATGTCAAACCTGGTAAAACAATAATAATCAAAACAAGAATAATAAATATGAAAACTATATTTAATTCCTTTTCCCACCAAGTTGTATTACCAATCATTTTTAAAAAAATGAGAAACATAATCCATCCACTAACATAAAGTAATGCTGTTTTAAACTTTGGTTTTCCTACAATATATTCCATAAAAAATACTCTCCTTATCTTTTTTATAAGACTAGTCTTTACATTTTCTATTATATTTAGAATCTTATAGAAGTAAACAGAAACGACACCAACAACATATTTCTGACACCAACATCTCTTTTTGTTATGAGTTTTGTAGAGAAAAAATTTTAATTCAAAATAAGTACCACTCAATAAAACAAGCTTACTTGATATTGTTGTTTCTCTACTGAGTTAATTATATTTTAATATATTGTCAATTTTTAATAAAAACTATACCATAAAATTATCTTTATTTTATGTATAGAATTTTATATAATATTCGTGAGGTAATTGATATGGATAGACGAGAAAAAATAATACAAATTATTCAAAGAAGTGAAAAACCTATTTCAGCTTCTACTTTAGCTAAACAACTTGGAGTTTCTAGGCAAATTATTGTAGGAGATGTTGCATTAATTCGTGCAAGTGGCACTCATATTATAGCCACTCCTAGAGGATATGTTTTAGATGATAATAAAGAAGATACTTTATACACAATTGCTGTTCATCATCAAAAAAAAGATTTAATTGATGAATTATATACAATTGTTGATTTAGGTGGTTATATTATTGATGTTATTGTAGAACATCCTATTTATGGTCAACTCTGTGGCAAGTTACATTTATCTTCTCGTTATGATGTTGATCAATTTATTAAAAAAATTAATATTAATGATGCTAAACCTTTAAGTGAATTAACTGATGGTTTACATCTACATACGATAAAATGTTTAAACAATGAGACTTTTGAAAGAATAAAAGAAGCATTAAATCAAAAAGGTTATTTATTTACAAAATAATCTTTTTTTATATACACAACTTTTCATATTTTTTATTGACAAATAAAAAATTAAGCATATAATAGTCATAACATATGTCAAGACATATGTAAATATTGTTAGAGGGGTACATAATTATGAATACACATAAAAAAATATTAACTATGACTTTGTCAGCTTTGCTTATTGCTGTGGGAATTGTCATTCCTATGATTTCACCCATTAAAGTGCAAATTGGTCCTATGTCATTTACTTTAGCATCTCATGTAGCCATTATGATTGCTTTATTTATTTCTCCTAAAGTATCAATTGCTGTTGCCTTAGGAACAACTCTGGGTTTTTTGTTGGCAGGATTTCCTGATGTTGTTGTACTAAGAGCTTTTTCTCATGTTATTTGGGCTTCTATTGGTGGATATTATATTATTAAACATTCTGATTTATTCCAATCTCCTATAAAAACATTAGCCTTTAACTTAGCAATTGCTACTATTCATGCAATTGCTGAAATGATTATTGTTATTCCATTCTATTATGGCGCAGGTATGGATTTACAAGCTTTCTGTTATATGGTTTTTGGACTTGTTGGTTTGGGAACAATTGTTCATAGTTCAGTTGATTTTATTATTTCTTTAATTGTATGGAAAGCATTAAGTCAAAATACAAGTATTTCTAATATTTCAACTGTTAAAAAAGTTTATCTTATTAAAAATGCTTAATTTTTAAAAATTAAAACCTCCAATTGGAGGTTTTAATCATTTATACCACATTTATCTATAATATCTTGTTTAGTTATTTGAGTTAAATTTAATCTTTTAAATAAAGTTTTTACATTTCCATATCCTAAATGAAATTTATTATATATTTTTATTCTTCTTTTTTTATGACCAATAATATTTAAAGATAGAAATTCCTCCCAAGAAATCGATTCTTCTTGACTAGAAAATGATACAACATTTTCTAATGCTTGAATTATAGCTTCCTCTCTTGCTTCAGCAATTCCAAGTTTTTTAGCACCAATAGCATCCTCTTTATTTACAAACGCATGTTTAGCATTAGGAATTCTTTTCATAATTTCATTTCTTATTTTCATACCTGGATAATCTGGATCTGTTAAAACAATAATTCCTCTTTTTTGTTGAGTCTGTTCTATAAAATCTAAAGTATCTTCATTAATAGCTAAACCATGTGTTTCTATTGTTTCAGCATCAAATAATTTTTTTATAATAGCTGTATCTGTCTTTCCTTCAACAACAATCACTTCTTTTATTTTTTTCATCTTATCACCATACTTATTATAAAACAAAAAGAAATCTAATCAAAGATTTCTTTTCTTAATTACTCAAAAAAGTCTAATGTATCTTTAGTTGTCAAACATGCTATCCACCTTGTTTCTTTACTAAGTGGAGACATTATATTTTTATTTGCAAGATATTCCTCTAATTGATTATAAAATTGATCTAAAGATAATTCAGAATTCATTTTATAAAATTCCTTTATATTATCTGCTGTAAGAACATGATTATAATTTCCTTGATATATATATAAGTCTTCTTTAAAGCTCTGATAGCCATCTAATGCGACTTTAACTTCTTGACACTTTATACCTTTTTGATTTAGCTTTTTAGCAATATTTTGAAAAATACTCAATGATGTTCCATCATAGTCATGACGTATTTTTAACGATTTTAATCCTTCAAGACTTCCTGATTTTATTAATGAATAATAATTATCTCCATCTTTATATGCTGACACAATTCCTGAAGAATAAATACCCTTTTCTTGAGTTATATCAAAAAACTCTTGCCCTTCTACTACCTTTGCAATAGCGCTTCTAGTCTTTTCTTCTTTAATGTTATAAACAAGATAGAAGCCTTTTTGTTTATTTTCTAGTTCATAAACATCATATGCTCCACTTTCTTTTATTTTATCAAAGTGTTCATCTTTATTAATCACAAACATATCTATTTTTTGATTTTTAATAATAGAATTAATTTCATTATAATCAATATATTTTAGAATTATTTTTTCATACTTTTCATGTCTTTTAGACTCTGTATTTCTTTCTAAAATAATATCTTCTTGATTTTTAAGTTGAACAATTTTATATGCTCCTGTTCCTAAGAAAGTCGTTCCATAATAACTTTGTTTATCTTGTTGATAAATAATTGGAAGTGTAAATACTTTTATATTTTCAAAATCAGCTTGTTCAAAAATAAATAATAAGTTTTGGTTATCTATTTTTTTTATATCTTTAATATTTGCTAATAACTTACTATGCACTGTATCCTGTTCTCTAAACCATTGGTATGATTCCATAACTAAATCAACTGTTAGAGCTGTTTTATCACTAAATACTTTATCTGTATTTATTTTAACCTTTGCTTCTTTTCCTTCTTTTTCAAAAGTAATATTTTCAGCATTTATATACTTGATACTTGTATCTTCTTTGAAGTAAGCTAATGGTTCATAAACAAGATCAAGTAAAATATCCATTGTTTCATTATCTTGTTTATATGGATGTATTCCATCTGTTGTTTGTGATACACCTATATAGAAAATATCATTTTCTTTTCTTTTGTTTTCATGAACTTTTTGTGCACTTCCTTCATAAATCAGATATTTATTTTTTGAAGGCATGACAAAATAAATAACCATACAAACAATACATATAAATATAATAGTTAATCCTATTCTTTTCTTCTTATCCATTTTAATATATAAGAGAAAAGGGGAATATTCCCCTTTTTTACTCTGTTTCCCTTCTTCTACGTCTGTATACAAGCACTATATACAATCCTGATAAAATCATCATTGTACCTAATACTTCTGGTTGTGAAGAATCACTTGTTTTTGGTTGTGATGGATGATCTGATGGAGTATCATCTACTGTTGCATTTAATACACCATCTACACTAATATCTAATTCTTTGTCTTCTGGAGAGTATCCTAAATAAATACGTGTGTATTCTTTTCCTTCTACTTCCCATCCTAATTGATAATAGTTATTTCCAACTTTCTTTTCAGTTAATAAGATATTTTTAGTAATTCCTTCATTCTTATTAGCATCATTTAATTGTGTAACTCTTCCTCCATAAATATTACGTTTATCTTCAGCCTCATCCACAAATGGATAAACTGTTGTAAATTGTGTTCCATCTGGTTTATACATACGTAAACGATATTGATATGCGTTATTGTTCTCATCGACAACTGGTAAATCCTCAAATGTAAATATTCCATTACTGTCAGTTATAGCTTTCATATTCTTAAAGCTTTCATATCTTCCACTTTCATATACCATGTTCTTATCTACACTTAATGATTGTCCCTCATCTGCTTCTACAAGATAATCTAGATAAACAATTGCTCCCTCTATAACTTTTTCTTCACCATCAAAGATTCCATTCTTATTGTCATCTTTAAATACAACACCTTGTAACATTCCTTTTCTATATGGTACTAATCCACCATCTAAATCTTCTTGTGAATGTCCATGTGATATATTGTATCCACCTTTATTATAGATATTGCTTGTTGTTTCATCTGCTTTATCTGCTAATACAATGAGTGCACCATTTTCTTCAAGATATCCTGTCTTTATATTCAAGTCACTATCATCTACATGATTATTAACTTGATATTTTGTAACATCATATCCCTTAGGTAATTCTTCTATCTTAACTTTATAGCCATAAACAACTTCTTGTTCATCAACTATTCCATAGATATCTAAATTATCGAAGATATAATTTCCATTTGTATCAGTTATCATTGTTTTCTTTTCATCCATCTCTATCCATTTTCCATTTAAGAGATAATATTTTTCCAATGTAACTTGAAGACCTTTCATCTTCTTATCATCATTATCAATTCCATCACCATCAAGATCTTTCCAAATATTACCTTGAATATGATATCTTTCTTTTGGAATGAATCCCATATTATATTCTATGCGATGTTCTCCCTTAACTACATCATATCCTTCAATGACATATCTTGTATTAATATTTGTTTCTCCTTGAATATTATCAGCTATGATAATATAATTATCTTTCATTTCTGGTAATGTTTTATCTTTCTTGATAATTTGATGAGTAGATGCTATAACAGCACTGTCTCTTTCACCATTATTCATTTGATATTTTGTAATGAGTCTATCTCCATCTTCACTTAACATCCACAATTCATATCCATATAGACATCTCTTTGTTTCACTTAATTGAATGAAGCTTGGTAAATTATCAAAGATATAATATCCTTTATCATCAGTTTTTGTGATTGCTAGATACTGTTCTTGACTTTCCTCATCAATTGGCATAGCTCCTGCTTCATGCCACTTCTTATCTTCTGAATCATAGTAATAGCATTTCAATCCTATTTCTACATCTTTTAAGACTCTATCTTCTGCTGTATAAATTCCATCATAATCTAAATCATCAAATGCAATACCTTCAATACTTCCCATTTGATATGGTACATATCCAATATTGTAGTTATTTCTACGTTTTGCAGAAATAATGTCATATCCATCAATAACATAGAATGGATCAACATCTGTCATATCTTCTGGTTTATCTGCAACAATAATATAACCATCTTTCATTTCTGGAATAGTTTCATTTTTCTTAATAATTTGGTTTGTATCTACTAATAAAGCATTATCATCCACACCATTATTTGTTTGATATTTTGTTACAGGTGTTTCTTCAAGTCCTTTAATTAGCCATACTTTATAACCATAAAGATATTTAACTCCATCTATATCTTTATATGTTCCTAAATCATTGAAACTATAATATCCTTCACTATCAGTTTTTGTTGTTGCAAAATATTCTTGATCTTCTTCTTGATCTAATAACCATTCTTTTGTATTTGGATTATAAACATAACGTTTAATTCCTACTTCTATATCTTCTAATGGTTTATCAGTTTCATTCAAGATACCATTATAATCCTCTTCAATAAATGCCTTTCCTTCAATAACACCTTCTTGGTAATTTGTAAATCCAAGATTGTAATATTGTCTAGTACGACCATCAGCAATATCATATCCTTCAATAACATATGGTAATGATTGATCACTATCAGCCTTTTCAGCAATAATTGTATATCCATCTTTCATTTCTGGAATAGTTCCATCGGCTTTAACAACTTGATTTGTTTCCACATTTAAAGCACTATCACTTATACCTTCATTTGTTTGATATTTTGTTACTGCTAAACTATCAATTCCTCCTATATACCATACAGTATATCCATATAAACGTATATCCATATCATCTTCACTCATTTGTTTATATGTTGGAAGATTATCAAATTTATAATATCCATTTGCATCAGTTGTTAATGTTTGATAATATTCTGAAACTGGTTCTCCAGTTACTGGATCAACTTCTGCTTCATTATCTAATATCCATTCACCATTATCATAGTAGTAACGTTTAATTCCTACTTGAGTATTTGGAACGACTTTATCAATAGTTTGATCATAAATTCCATCATAGTTAATATCATTAAATGATATTCCTTCAATAGCTGCACTTTGTATCTTTGTATAACCTGCATTGTAATCTTCAAGAGTTCTTCCTGTTGCAATATCGTATCCTCTTTGAACATTAACATTATCTTTTAATGTTTCTTTATTAGCGATACCAGCTGCAATAATGATACCTTCTAACTCTTCCTTAAGTTCTCCCAAGTATCCTGTTTTACTTCCAGTCTTTGTTAATTGGTATTTTTCTTCCTTCTTAACAAGAGAACTATCTTCTACACCTTTATTCTTGAGGTATTTTGTCATACGGTATCCTTCAGGTACTATATTTACCTCAAGTTTATATCCTGCAAGTTTACTACTTCCATTGATATTAAATTGTGTTGGCACTTCTATTTCGTAATATCCATCTTCAGATGCTGATGTAACTTCTGCTGTATAAGTTTGAGCAGTTGCACCATCTGGTTGGTAAAGTTTCCATTCTTGATCATAATAGTATGCTGTTGCTGTAACAACCACTCTATCATTTTGAATGGCTTCTTTTAATTCTTCTGTGAAACCATCTTCTGATTTTAATAATCCGTCATAATCAATATCATCAAAAATCTTTCCAGTAATTTTTGATTTTGGATATTGAATATATCCTGCATCAAAGTCATCTTGTTCTCTTGCTTCTACAAGATCATATTTCTTACCTTGATATTCTATAACATATGGACTATTTTCAGGACTCTTTGCCTCATCACTAACAATAATGTATTCATCATCTTGGTTAAGTAATAAGTTTTCTCTTAAATCACTATTTCGTCCTTCAGTTTCTTGGCGATAAAGTGTAATTGCATAAATTGCTCTATCTGGTTCTCCTACAATTTGCACTTTATATCCTGCTAAATAGTATTGTCCATCAACATAAACATATGAATCAAGATTTTCAAATATATAATCTCCATTTGCATCTGTTTGTTGATTTTGAACATTAAACAGTTCATCTTTTATCCATTGTTGAGTTGCTTGATTCCAATAGTATCTCATCAATTTTAATTCAACATTTGCAATACCTGTTTCCTCATCATCTATGATTCCATCATAATCAGCATCTTCCCAAACACTTCCTAAAATTGAACCTTTTTCAAATTTAATCAATCCAGCATCGTAATCTTTAATATTAACAACTTTATTGATATCAAAATATCCAAGTTCATTATGGATTAACATTCCTCTATTTCCTAAAGATGTCTTACCATATTGTTTTTCTACTGTTGCTTGATCATTTGTCTCTGCAATTTTCTTTGCAACTATAATATACTCGCTATCCTCATTCAATAACATACTGTCTTTAATAAGATCACTATCTGTTGTATCGTTTCCTATATGATATCTTGTAATTGCGTAATCTTCTTCTGTTATATCACTCAATACTTTAATCTTATAAGAAACTAAATAATTCTTATTGTCTATCTTGACATATGATGGTACATCTGTGAATTTATAGATTCCCTCTTCATTTGTTGTCGTTGTTTGTCTATACTCATTTCCAGCATTTTCATCTAATGCTTTCCATGTATTTGTTGCATCATCATAATAATAAGGAATTAATTGTAATTCTACATCACTGATTCCTGGTTCATCTTCATTTTCACCATCAGCATTTGTATATTCATTTTGTTGTCCATCATAATTCTTATCATCCCAGACAATTCCTTCAATAATTGATTTATCCATTGTTGTAAGACCAGCATCATTATCTAATAGCATTAAGCCATCAGCTACATCATACTTTTTATCTCCAACAGTAACAACATTATCACCAATTGGATTATCTGTTACATCTGCTGCAATAATAAGCATATCACTTAAATATCTATATTGATCATTATTGTTAACTGGTAAATCACTATCTAGAACTCCATTACCCATATGGTATTTTGTTGGTGTATATCCCCCAGGAATTGTTTCAGTATTTAATTTTACCTTATATCCTGCTAAATATTGTTCACCATCATCATTTGTATATGTTGTTCTTACATTTTGGAAAATGTATGAACCACCTACACTATCAATGTTTCTATCAGCACCTTCTACATATTTCCATGTATTATCTGCTGTATCATAGTAATATTGTTCTAAAATAATTTCAACTCCATCAATTCCTGGCTCACTTGTAACATTTCCATTAGCATCAGTATATTGATTTCTAATTCCATCGTAGTTCTTATCATCAAAGATATTCTTTCCTATAAATCCTTTTCCAGCTTCTACAAATCCAAATCCTAAGCTATTAAATTCTCCATGACTTCCATGTCCATTCATAATTGGTTTTCCAGTTGCTTCATCAATAACTGGTCCAGTTTTGAATATAAATGACACATTCTTTTTATTACTATCCAATTCTTGGTCATTATCATTGTCATTTTCTAACGGATTTGTTGTTAATGTAAATGGTGTTGGCTTATAGACAATATCTGTTAACTTACTTGTATCAGCAACTGCAACATAACTCTTATATGGATATAATTCAGTTTTGAAGTATCCATTTTCATCTGTTGTTACAATAGCTAATTCACCATCTCCATTGTAAGCTTCTTTTCTTGTTCCATCTTCTTGTACTTCATAGAACTGAATAACAACATTAGCTAATCTCTTTTCACCATCATCCATGATACCATTACTAATAGTTACATCACTATCAGTTGGATCTGGACTTTCATCAAACCATGCATATCCACCATAAATATATGAATGAGCGATACCAATATCATAGCATGTCATCATTTCATCATAAGCTTTATATGTGCTTGGATCTTTTCCAATAGCATCAATTTGAATAGCTTCTTTTGTTTGAATAACTAATCCATTAACAACCTTGTTATCACTTGGTTCATCTCCATTTCCTGTTAAACCTAAATCAGGAAGTTTTTCACCTTTACGATAAACATCTAAACCAGTAATTGTACCTGTTGATCCAATCTTCTTAGTTGTTAAAGAATATTCATCATAAGTTCCCTCAGGGAATGTATAACGCAACTTATACTTACCTGGTGTAATATTTGAAATAATGAAATATCCATCATTTCCATATGCATCTTTTTCAGTTATATAATATTCAGGTCCATAGATTGTATATGCAGGTGTACCTGTTGTATCTAATGCAATATTTCCAGTATCTTCATCGATAATATAATAATTTCCATCAACCTCAACAACTGGTTCTCCTAAACGATTAACTGGATATCCTTTTTCTGATAATAATTCTACTTTAACTCCATTAATACCTGGATCATCTAATTCTCCATCATGATCCAAATCTTTTGTAGCCTTATTGAATAACCATCTACCATCAGCATCACGTTTGATATATTCACCTTCATCAGTGAATTGAGCATTATAACTTTCATCAAGCCATACATAATGTCCAATATATCCTTTATCAGCTGGAGCATCTAAATAAACCCCTGCTTGTGGTGATTCTGTTGTTGGTTCATCTTCTGATTGTGCAGCAAATGTATTCCATCCAGAATAATCAGCTACATTTTTCTTTAAGTCAGCATCATCTTCTGTTATGTAATCTGGATACATTGGAAGATTCAATGGAGCTTTCATTTTATAAGTTAAAGTCAATTTTGTTGCCCCTCTTAAAACAAAGTCATCACTTGGTTCAACATAAATAGCCTGAGCTGCTCTTTGTAAATCTTCATATTGTTTAGGATCCGAAGATTTAAGTGCTAATAATTCTCTTAATCTTACAAAATATTTTTGTTTTTCTGCAATAGCAGAAGAACTTTCTCCATAAATGCCTTTATAGAATTCTTTGTCTTTTGATTTCTCAAATTCTGGTAAATCTGCTGCTTCCATAGCAACAATTTTTCCATTTTCTTTCTTAAATGGTCCAACCCATACATTAGCTGTTTGACCATCTATTAATGTTTCTTTCTTAACTCCAGTATTTGTTCCATATTCTTTTCCAACTGTAATAGACTCAAGGTTAAGATAACCTCTCCATTTTGTATTACGTGGTGTATCTGTAATAATTGTTCTATCACCTTCAAATGGTAAAACATCATATATAATTGGATGTTTATATCCATTATCATTATCTATTGAATCTGGATTCAATACTGTTGTTGTAAATGAGTAATCTGAACCTTCTGGTACAAGTGAAGGTTTTATATTACCATTTCCTGATGCAGTTAAACCACTTCCATATTCAGAATGTGAAACTTTAACACGAGTAAATGATTTATTTGAAGCGAATGCTAATCCACCTAATGATTTAACCAATGTAATTTCACTTTTCTTCAACTCATTATCATTAATATCACGAGTATCAAGTTCAAGAGCATATGTTTCATTTGTATTATCAGAAATTGGGATATATGGATTAAATGTACCTTCTTTAAATCCATAAGATTTACATTCTAATAATGATAAACTTACAACTCCATTTTCTTTTGTAGATATTGGAACCATATAATCAATAACAATTTTTTGTCCTGGTTGCAACGTTCCCTTGAAATCCCATGTCATAACACGTCTTTGTAAATTAGTTAAATCAACTGCCTTATCATACATTCTTAAATTGACATTCTCAACACTTGATTTTTCAACTAAATTACCATCTTCATCTTCAACATGCCATGTCCAAGTAGCCTCACTAGCTATCAATCTATCTGTTGAAGTATAATTACTATTAATAGATTCATTTTCAAAGTTTTCATCACCATATTTTACATATTTATAGAACTTATAATTATATAAATTTGTAGACGCACTATCTTTGATATTACTTATATCTTGCACATATGGTAAAACTGTTGACATTTGTGGATTTGTTGCCATATCTGGCTCACCTTCTAAATCCACTCCTGTTATTTGTTCTTGTGATAAGTTTGCTAATGTAGCCTTATATTTTAACATTGAACTTGAACTATCAATAATAAAATTTGGTACCCATGAATAATAATATATTCTATTTCCTTCTTCATCTAACTTACTTTGTCGTTTGAAATAATTAACAAATAAATCTACTTGAAGAGTTGGAATTTCACGACTGATATAATATCCTGCACGTGAACGTTCAGAAATAGCACCTATTTGCTCATCATCATATCTTGACCATATCTTTGCAAAATGGTTAACATGTTGTTTTTCTTCCTGTGTATGTGTTGTACTTGTAATAACAAATGCTGCATTACCAACTTTATTAATACTTTCAATATCTCCACTTGTATCAAATGAAATATCTGATACTACTGAATCTGGTAAAGCATCAATATTATGGCGACCTGGATCAACATCATCCATTTCTTGCTTTCCATCTGCATTTGGATCAGCATCTATATCCATTCTAAATCCTTGTGGAACTGGATATTTTCTAGTTTCTTCTATATGAGTTCTATCTGAATCTGCTGTAACAACATAACGAATTTGATAAATCTTATTTTTAATTTCAGCATGTTTTTCACTTAAATCTATAATATGATTTTCATCAATACTTACACCTGATTTATCAGTTAATTCAATCCAATTTTGTGATTCTTCACCAGGTATTTCGTAAGAAACATCATCATTAGCAGGTTCATTATCACTTACAAGAGCAAATACATGAACCTTTAAATGTTCAGCTAATTCTGCACGATATTCTTCACTTCCTGCACTTTCTGGTATAGACCATTTTCCAGTTCCAATAGCATATACGAATGGATAAACATTATTATCCTCAATTGTTGCTTCTTCTCGACTTCCTTCAGACTTACCATGGAATGGGATACGATAGTCAACAATAAATTCTGGTACTGCTCCACCTTTATTAATAGCCTCATCAACATAAACAGTCATTTTTCTTGCACCTTTTACAGTTGGATCTTCAGCTACAATAATACCAGCATCTGGATTACTAATTAAAATTCTATTAACTGATGTATCTAAACGAACAACAGCTTCTGGTTTTAAAATAGTTACTTTTGCAGTTACATCTGCAGTATATACATCATGTTTTTGATTAAGATTATAATCTATATTTTCATCTAAATCATCATTTGTTTGTCTTACATAATAGACTTTATCCATACTTTGTTCTTTCAACTTATCAAATGATCCTTCTGGATATTTCTCTTGTAAATATGACCCAGCATTATCATGAAGTGATACATAAACATCTGCTTTATAGTTATCATCCCAGACTTTATCTTCATTAAGAAGTGTGTCTTTTGAACCCATACGATCAATAACAGTTTTAATACCAAATACAAAATGATCTCCAGTTCCAAAATATCCTGGTAATTTATATCCATCTACATAATCTTGGTATGTAATCTCTTCTTTAGTATTATCACCAGGTGTAATAATATCAAAGACAACAGTTTCAGTTTTATCAAGTTCATTTTCTTCTCGTTTAACAAGATTAATTGTATAACCTGACTCTTCTAAATCCTTAAATGTAGCCTTTTGTGTTTGACCATTACTATCTGTATAAATTACATAGAAGCGATCATCATCATTTGTACGATAACTTACAATTGATGGTAAAGTAAACGACACATTAATCTTAGAATGGAAAATATTTCCTTGATGTGAATAATCTGTAGCGCTTGAACTATGATTACTAACCCTTACATTATAATATAGATTATCTCCATAGTGCATATATGTATCTTTATTTGGATAATATTCATATATTTGATTAGAGAATCCATCTGGTGAACGTCCACCTAAATCTGTTTCATTTGTTGCTGGTGTCTTTGAAACAAAACTTTGATTTTCCAATCCAGGATGTTTAACACGAATACGATTTGATGTATGTACTCCTGAATCAACAGTTGTTTTACCAGCATCTGTTGTTGAATCACTATCATTTTCATTAAAATCTTTATCATTTAATGTTAATTTCCAACGTATTGTATCATAATCCTCTAATTGCATTTCTTGTGTTTCAGTATAACGTTTATTTCCACCTTCATCAGTTGAATCTAAAATTGAATAACTTCCTAAACTTGTTGTTATTCTATGATTAGGAATAACACCACCTGTAATATAGTCATCACTATAAACAACTGAATCTTTTCTACTATCACCTGTTCTATAGAAAGTATTATAATATTGAGCCCAGAAGGCTTTAAATATACTACCTACCCAATAAGGATTATCAGACATATCAGAGTCAAGTAAGAATTTGAAATTATCTAATTGACTTGAAACATAATTATGATTCTTTTGATATTGATATAATAAATCACCATTTATTCCTGTCTTTGTTTTCTTATCTGGCATATCTGTTGTAAAGAAGTCAAATGAGAAAATACGTGTACTTCCAGATGTTATTTTAGCTTTTTGCTCATCTCTAATATCTTTAGATTTAGGTACAAACGTAATCTTATAACGTCCTTCTACCTTTCCATTACCTTCTTCACTTTCAAGTTCTACATACTCTACTTTTGCATTATATAAATCTTTCTCATTAACAGTTACTCCATTTCCATCTGCCATTGACCAACTTAATGTTTGATTCTTATTTGTTTCATTATTTTCTGTAAATATGTGTCCATTTTCATCTTTTGGTACAATACCTGCTGGTAGAATATTTGTTACAACTGGATAATAAAGAGTTCCTTTGCTTCCTCCATCTACTGCATAAGTATGGTAGACTTTGTAATATAAACCAATATTATTCCAACGCCAAATATCTGGAGCGTGATCATTAAGATAATATTTATTTTCAACATGAATATGAAGTTTTGAACTATCACCTTCACCATTGACATAATAACCATTAATATCATTTCCACTGATATTGTTATTTCCTACAGTTGTCCATGTTCTTATAACTGGTTTTCTCATATGAGCACGTGTTCCTGTACTTGCATATGTATTTCTCTTACCTGATGAGAACTTTTCTTTTCCCCCTGCATCATCAACATTGTTTTGTGATGAGACTTCTCTATTTGAAATATTCATTCCATTAATATATGGAGTATTTGGAGAACCGTTTAAGAAATATGTTCTTTCATCATTTCCAATATAGCTTCCATAACAATAACTATTCCACATATAATCCATACTTCCATATTGTGTACTAATAAAGTTACTACTTGTTGGAAGATTATTTCCCCAATATGATGTTGTATCATAAATTTGATAATATAAACTATCTTGATCATTAACATCTAATGGTCTTGCCATAACTTCATCATACCAATATTCACTTGGATTTGTCTTATAAACATGTGTTGGAATGTCTACCAACATCATATATCCAGTATCTGTTCCTCTATTAAACCATTTCTTCAATGGTTGATTTACAGTTACTTTTAATACCCATGGTGTTCCATCTTCACTTGCAAAATATTTATTTGTTTCATTTGCATAATTATGTGCTGTTCTATTTAAGTATTGATTAATAAGAGGATCTTGCATAACTCTTGGTGAATAATATCCTTTATCTTCTCCAGCTCTTTGAAGAACTGAAACTTGAATATCACTTGCATCAATTTCAGCATAAGTTGGATTAAGTGAAGTTCCACCATTTAATCTATATCCTTTTAACGCTGATAAATCTAAACTTCCATCTTGGTTTAATCGTGGTTCTACTCCTCTAGGAAGAACATATATAAATTCAATACCACTTGTTAAATCCCAATCTCCATAGTTATATGCTCCTATTCGAGACATAAAGTTTTGATCATATTCTAACGCTGTTACATTATCATCACGATATAATGTATGTCTTACATTATCATCTAAATCATTTCCAAATGTTGCATAATGATAATGAGGATCTGCTCTATCTCCCCAAGCTGTTGGTATATACTCAGTAGAAGCTAAATAATCATTTGTTTCAGCATACATCTGAGAACTTGTAGCTAACCAAGCTGTTTGTAAGTGTGTTCTTGATTGTGTCCAAATTAATGCATCTTCATGAGTATTCTCATCTTGCCAATCATAACTTCTATTTCTCAATGACATAAGTTTTGAATAATAATCTCTTGCTCGATTATTAGCTGGATTCACATAATTTTCGCTTTGTGGCAACTGATCTAACATATTAACTGTCAATGTTGGTACATATCTTGTTTGTTGTTGATATGAAGTTACACACATATCAAAATCTTTTAGATATCCATTAGATCCACCATAATTATCATTTACACTTGTACCATCATTTGATGTTCCAGGCATATAAACAATTGCATCTTTCAAAAATTCGTATCTATCTATATTTGGATTTCTTGTACCACTTAAACCAACATCATGATGTAAATAATTCATATCCATCATAACATTTGAATTTTCAAATTTGACAAGGTCTCCATAATATTCTTCTTGACTAGGTGTATTAAATCTACCTAGATATGGGTATGAACTAGCTGTATATCCATAATAAGATTCATAACCACTACCTCTTTGTGTATATTCTCCCATTTTTGGATAATAATCTACAAATGTTTTTTCATTTCTTGTACTATAAGCTAATGGTAAATTAGATTCACGAATAGTTGCAGAATAATGAAGTTCTATTCTTTCTCCTATTTCTAATCTTGTTCCTTCTTCAAATTCAATAGTATACAAATTGTAATTAATTGGTGTTGAATCAGTATTGCCATTATCAAACATATTAATGTCTGCAAAAGCATGTCCATTTCCTTTACCAGAACCATCAGTATGAGACTTACTTGTTACTATATCTCCACCATAATCTGGTACATCTTCAACTACTTTTTTAATTATCTTATATTCTGGTACTTCTTTTTGATTTCCATCTTTATCATACCATACAACAGTTATTTGATTTTTATCTAAACCACTTGTAGTAATATACTCTGGAATTTTATCATAGATAATAGGATCTAATAAAGCACCTTGCATTCCAGTATCTGTATTCGCCTCTGTCAATGCATTATTAATAACAGTTGTTTTGAACCAAACTGTCTCGTTTGGTCTATAACCCATCTTTTGTTGCTTATCAGCTTGATAAGTTGCTGATGCTTTTTCAGAACTATCAAAAATTTGTGTGTGGAGAGTCATAATAGGTCTTTCACGTGCAATTGCTTTTGTTGTTGTTGCACTACCTGTAAATTGAACACTCTCTTCAAAGTCAACATCATTTGTTTCATCTTCAATAGTATTTGTTACTATCTCACTATGCTTATGCACAAATTTATAATCAGCATCTAATTTCATTGTATAACGATCTGCATATGCTATAGTATTCTTTTGTGCATCTGTTCTAATATCACGATAACGTCCTTCACCTTCAAATACAAATGGATCAGTTGCAGATGCAAATGTAACAACATTTCCATCTGTTCCCCAGGCTGGAATATCATAATATGTCCATCTTATTTTTACTGCATCCCTTGCAAGACGTTTTCCTGCCAATTTATCTGTTTCTGATAATACATCTCCAAATACAATTTTATCTTCACTAATCCATATTTCAGTTGCTGTGTTCGCATAAACTCCTTCATCAACTAATGAATCATCATCAAAATAGCAATATTCAACCTTAATTGGTCTCTTTTCTGTCATATTTTCAGGATATTTGAACTCTGGTTTTATTGTCAGATCAAATCCTTTATAAAGTCTTCCATTAGATTCTGATAAGAATGCCATTGTATATGTTGCACTATCTAATGTATGGTTAGTGTTATTAATAACTGGAGTTTTATTAGCACCATAACTCTTGATTGTCATTCCTTGTCTATCAAAATGAAGCAAATTACTATTAAATGTATATTCAATTCCCAAATTTTGATTATTTGTAAAGAATGTTAATGAACTTCTTACTTCTGATGTATAAGTTGTTTCATTATTTGTACCTCTGAAATTCTTATCATAACGATAATAATTAATAGCTCCACCATCATTATGACTATAATATGCACTTGATGAACTACAGTAATTATTAGACTGTCCATTCTCATTTTGAATCATATATTGTGAATATGTATGTTCTGGACGTGCTGCAGCTTCATAAGTTGCATTCATAGTCTTTCCTTCAAATGGACTTAATTCTGTTGTTAATTGTGTCATAACTACAATAACAACTTTATCTCCTTGTAAAACATAATTATCTTCTTTAGATTTACTCAAATCTCCTACTGAAATATTTAATTCTTTATAATTTGTTGTAACTCCATCAGCAAGTTGTGAATAAATCTTGTCCTTTTTAATTTCAGTTGTTCCTACTGTTGCAGTAATATCATCATTAGAAATATTAGACTTTTCAAATGGTGTCTCAATTCTCCAACCCACTATACGTTGTCCAGCTGGAACTGTAAAACGTACATCAGGATGATAAATAGGAATCATTCCATTAGATTTTGAACCAACAGTTAAATGATATTCTACATAATCATCTGGTAATAAATGTGAAGCATTAACAGCAAGTTCAGCATTAACATTGCTATCATCTTTATCTACATCATATGCAAAACTATTTTTGCTATCAACATCACTACCCCTTGTCATATTCACTATTAAAGTTCCTACAACATTTCTAATGCAATAATAATCATCTCCATCTGTTCCTGATAAATTTCCTTGATATTGTTCTGCATTCATATCAGAAGATACAAAACTTGCACTTAAATTATTGTAATATAGACTATGTGAGTCATCCATATAATCATATCTATCATGAATAATTGTTGGTCGTGATTCTTTTGTCCATACATTATCTTCAATATCTTCAGCTATACGATCAACATAAACACCATCATATGTAAATGTTGGTTGAGTTGAATCCTTTGTTGGACTCAAATATTGTCCACTATCTAATACTGTTGTTCCGTCTTTTGGATCAACATTAACTGCTTCAACCTTCATAACAAAACTTGATATATGTTCTTTAACATATCTATCTGTTGTATTGGCTACTGTATATGTCTCAAATTCATCTACATGATCTTTAACAAACTTATTAACATCAAAGATATATTGATTACCTTGTTTTGTAAAATAAACACTTGATTTTAATTCATTTAATGTAAATGTAATATTTTTACTTGCACCATAGTTTAATCTTAAACTAGATATATTAAACCAGTCTCCATCTACAAGCATTTCTGGAATATAAATATTTTTCAAACGATAATTTGCATTCATCGTATTTGTAATTGTTGTTTCTTTAATATGAGCAGAATCTCCACTTCCATCTGATGAAGCAGTATCTGTTCTATTCCATATTTTTACCTCAAATGCACCATAATTTGGATCAAGATTTTGTTTATCTCCTGTTGTATGGTAATCATAAATAATACGATTTGTATTTGTGATTGAATTAATATCATATCCTGCATAAAATGGCAAACGATATCCTTGCATATATGCAGTATTTGTTTCACTATATACAGGTTCTGTTGAATTATCTTTATAAGTCGTAGATTTCATTGTATTTGTTGCATCTTTTACTGGATGTATATCTTTAACAAGATAAACTTCTCCACCCACATAGATATCTACATCTTTATTTGATCCATGGCCATCTGCTTTTAATAATTGATCAATATTTTCTAATTCTCTCGCATAATCACCATTTCCTGGTAATCCCTTTAAAGTAATTTTATAATCATATAAAAATTCATTTTCAGCTAATGTTATTTGATTATCAGTAACATTACTATCTTCCCCATTATAATTAATTAAAATATTGTAGAAACCTCTATCATCTTTTGTTTTTAAATCATCTTTTGTTAAAATGATTGGTGTTGAATTGATAGTTTGGTTACCTTCATCATCTGCCATTTTCTTTCTTATCTCAATTGTATCAATATATTTATAAAGTTGTGGTGAAATAAATATTTTCTGAGTTAAGAACCCATAGTATCTTGTTGAACTATCTGGCCTAATTGCAGGGAATGTATCCTCTAAAGTAACAAGATCACTATAAGCATGTTTTCCTATCCAATCATATGCATCTTGCCATATCCAAAGATTACTATCTTGCCCTGTTAAATAATCATCATGTGCTCCTGTTAATTCACGATAAAAACTAACAGCAAATTCATTATAATCACCATACTTGATGCCTACATCTGATGCTACACTTGGATCTGTATGAACCCCTTTTAAGACTCTGTTATTTTCCCTATATGCGTAAACTCTTGTTGTTGATTTTAAATGTGCTGAATCATATTCATAATCATAAGGCACCCAACTATACCATTCATGATTATAACAGCGATAATGATTATAGTATGACCAATTTGATTTTGGTGTATTATCTCCTGAAGCTGTTCTTTCTTTTGCTTTATGTCCAGTTCTATCAGCACTATTACCTCTTTCTCCACCAACAGTTAAATCTGCTGATACAGTAGCAGTAGAACCACCTTCTGTATAGAAACGACCAGTAACTTCGAACATAAATTTTGTTTTTTGATCATTTGCAACATACCATGTTCCATAATCTGGATTATTAGCATTGACACCATCTGATGACTCTTCATTGTTAATATCTAAATTAATAATGATTCTTTCAATTGGGTTAGTTGTTACATAATCTGCTGATTCTTTATAGTATATATCATTATCTAATCCTGTACCAACAGTTTCATAACGTTTTTGTTCGTCTTCTGTTAGTAAATTAATTCTAAAGAATGATTTTCCTTGTGCATTCTTTTCAACAGAATTATCCTTCCAATCACTTCTATTAATAACATATCTTGTTCCATCTTCTCTTAATACAGTAATAGAATTAAAGTAATCTTTAGCTCTTGGATCTATTTTTAAATAATAAGCATCAAATGCATCTTTAGGAATATCTACTTTTAAATTAACATTAGCAGCAGTATTCAATGATTGTGTATAAACATAGTTACGATCTCTATGTTCTTGTGAAATATAATTATCAAAAGTAGGTTCTCCAATATCAACAGGGTAATCAGTTCCTACATTTAAATATTGTCTAAAGTCTACCAAGAAAGATCCTATTGCTTTATACCCTACATCTAATTCTGAATTATCATCAAAAGTTGTTCTGTAAGAATAACTTGATGTACGATATCTATTTCTTACATGTTCAACTGAAGCAGATGTTTTCTCAAATCGATTAGCATTATCTTTGTCATCAATATATCCTGCTACAATTGTAGTATCAAAATACATTTTACTTAAGTAAACACTAGCATGATCTATTGCATTAATTGGAGGTAAATCTCTTATTCCATCCAAATAGTTATTAGAATTCACTGCTAAACGATTAGTTGTTCCAAATAATGAATCAGAGAAACCATAGAAATCTACCCATGCTTCATCTGTTGTTTCATCTTTTAAAATAACTTTTTGTCCAGAAATAATAACTTTTCCTAAATTATTAATTCCCCAAGAATTCAATGTTTTTTCATCTATTTCAATAACTCCATCTTCAATTACTAATTCAATACCATCAACTGTTACTAATTTATTTGTATCTTCATCATAATTAAAACGTGTTCCTCCACTCAAACTATCTATATCATAGAATGTAATATAATCCAATTCCTTGAATTGCTTCAATAATTTTTCATTAATAACAACTTTAGTTGTATGGAACCCTGTATTATCCTCTCCATCAGCAACTTCATTATTATTAACAGGAACATCAATAATTAAATCAACGTCATCTAATACAGAAATTGATTTATTTTCAATACTCACACGATATTTAAAATCTCTATCATATGGAACTGCTAAATACATTTCATTTCCATCTGTATTTTCACTATTAGCATGAGATTGTTCTGGTGTGTTTTCATAATATGTTAAATTTGCATGTACATCTAACCTTGGTTTTTCAACATATAATCTATTTGTTAAACTAATAGTACGATTTTTCATAGAAAAATGTTCTGGTGTAATTGTTAATTTAGCATCTAAATTTTCAAACCAATCAGCATTACCAGTTACATGTATATTCATTTTTTTCAAATCAGAAAGATCATCTTGCCCTTTCCAATCCTCACAAATTATAACAACATATCTTATACGTGTTAATCCATCTAGCATGCTTTCATCAATTGTTACAGCACCATCATTTTCTGTTAAATCAGCAAACTGTATAACTTTTGCAGGTGTATCATTTGTTGATTGATCCCAATCATAAATTTTGATTTCTTTAATTTTCATAACATCTGCATAATCAGAAATTGTTATTTCTTTTGTATCAAAACCTTTAACAATAGTCCCTACTGTTGATTTATTACCTACACTTAAAAAATCAATTTTTAATTCTGCAGCACCCACTGGAGCAATTGCATTATTGACAATTGTAAAATCATATCCAGTATTTTCTTTTTTATTTGCAACTGTCAATGAATGAATAGTTGATTGGGCACTAGTATTTTTAACAGTATTTATACCAGAGTGAATAGCATCATTAAAACTGTATCCTGTCATCTCTAGTGATACTGTTCCTACATTCATTGTTCCAGTTTCAGTATGCTTTCTATCAGCAGTAGAATCATTATATTGAGTTTCAAATGATCCAGTTACCATCAATGTTTCAACAACATTTGGACAACCTTCTACTTGAACATATACATCATTACTTATTGCTTTATGTACTTGGAATTTATCAAATTGAATTTCAAAATGTGATAATACTCCACTCCATGCAGACTTATCCAAAGTATAATTACCATTTTCATCTAATGTAAAATCATCTAATGTAACACTTTGTTGACTTCCATCATTTGTATATAAAATGATAGAATCAATTTCTGAAATATCAGTTAATTCTTTAGATAAAGTCAATTTATCAGTAATAAAACCATAACGTTTTGTTCCATCACTATCAGCACCTGATGAAACCAATAAATCTCCTGACTTAAATAATCCTGGTATCATATCAGAAACACTATTGTTTGCTAATCTCCATCTAAATCCTGCATTAGACACATTAATAGGTGCTTCAGTAGGATCATTGTATTGATAAGTATCATTTATTTTTCTAAATGCATCAACATTAATAACAGGATTAGCAGCTTGTGTATCAATTGTTGCTTCTGATGTTACCTTTTTATCAGCATTTACATCATTATAAGCAGTTTCCAAACTTCCTGTTACTTTTACTGCTTTAACAACATTTGTGCTACCATCTACTTTAATAAAGAAATTATCACTTAATGGTATTTGAGCTGCAATTTTGCTAAATCTAATTTCAAAATTTAACAACATTCCATTATCCCAAGCGGTTTTATCTAAAACATAATTTCCATCTTCATCTATTGTAAAAATATCTGTTGTAACATCTGTAAGTTTCTTTGTTGTTCCATTATTCAAAGTAAAAGTAATTGAATCAATTTCTACAGCATTCTCTATTAAATCTTTAGAGAATACAATTTTATCTGTAATAAATCCTTGTTTTCTTGTACCACTTGATTTAAGAAGGAAATCTCCAGATTTAAATATACCTGGTATCATATCAGAAATACTTCCATTTCCTATCTTATATCTATATCCAATATCAGGAGTATGAACTGGCACTTGTACTAAATCACGATACTCATAAGTTCCATCACTTAATTTTTGATAAGCGTCAGCATCAAGTAATGGCACTGCTGGTGTTGTTTCAATTGTTGCATCTGAAGCATCTATTGTTTTAGGTGTTTTTGTATACCCTCCATCAAATCCTTCTTCACTTGTAACAACTGGAGGAACATAATGCCATTTTTCATAATGTGTATCTAATTGATTGACAAATATATCTCTACTATTAACATTTCCATTAACAACAATACGTCCATCAAGTTCCTCCTTAACATTAATACGTTCTTTAAAATTAATTTTTAAACGACCAGTAAATGAAAGGTCTCTATGACTCTTTAAATAATTTTTAACAACATCTTTTGCATTATATGTCCATACTGCAATATCATCTGTTGTTGCATCTGCATTAGCAGCAAAAGTTCCTAATGAAACAAATTCTGTTTCTTCAGTTTTCGAATTTAAAAATTCAAATTGAATATGACAAGGATCTGAAAACCAATCATTTAGTTCTGGCATTTCCCCATCTCTAATATTCATTTCAATATTAATTTTTGATAAATCAAAATTATCAGGCAATGTATCAATAACATATGTATTAAATACAGGAATATTTCCTGTGTTCTTAAAATGTCCCAAATAATAATTAACATTAGAACCAATTGCTACTTCTTTTCTTTTCACTTCAGTTCCATTATTAATAACATATTTATTATGTGCAAAGCCATCTTTAGGTGCATCAAATTTCCCTGATGTATTTATTGTTTTTGTCCAAGAATAATTGCTTCCAGAACCAAAATAAATTGTTGTATACATCCTTGTAGGAATTGAACCTATTGTATAATTTGGAATATTTGTTGCCATTGGAATAGCAAAATAATATGTTCTTTTTTCACCTTTACGTACTTCATTTTCTGTTTCACGAACAGTAACCATAGAATTAATAGTATAGTTATATGGCAATGATTTGTATTCAGACATATTAGAGAAGCTTTCTGTATCCCATTTTGCTAATTCTTCTTCATCTATGTCAGTAACATCATAGATAAGAACTCCACCTTGTCCAGGAATTCCAATAAAATCATTTTCACGATCTTCATTTGTAAAACTATCATTTTCAACTGGGGCGCCATCTGGATTATATTTCCATTTCATTGCTTCTTGTCTAAGTAATCCATATGCATTCTCATCATCACTTGTTGGAACTTTTATTCCCACACCATAAGCATTAAAATAACTTGTTTCTTCTTCAGATTTATTTTCAATTTCTACTTTATAAACTAAGTAATTATACTTATCCCATAAAACATTAACTGGTGTAACTTGTGTAATAGTTGTATCCCATTGCAAGTTAGAACAAACTAAATTATATTTTGCTTTTGTTGTTAGACCTGGAGAAGCCTGGAATTGAATAGTATGTTGTTCTTGATCTTCATCTTCATACTTTTCGTATCCTCCACCTAAAGATACAGTAGCCCCTGTATTTTCTGGTACATCTCCATAGAAAAACAGCTGTACTTGTACGAATTTTGGATTTCCAGATTCCAAAGCCATCTGGCTTCCATTAATCCTTGCTTCACCATAGTAGACATCACCTGTAATAGTATCTGCTCCACCATCTTCTAAAACTTCAGCCCCAACTCCCATTAGAGGTTTTCCGTTCTCATCTTTTTGATCAGCTGGAACTTCATTGGCATCATATGTCACAACTAAATGTTTAGTTGAATCATAGTAAAAATATGGCAACAATAAATCATAATGTAATCCTCTTGCACATCCGACTGTAAAATCAGGATCCATTACAAGATTGACTGTTACCCCCTTTCCCTTTCCACGACTAATCAAAGACGTATTTTGTTGAGGATCACCATTACTATCAGTAGGTGTAATCCCTCCTGCAAAATGTTCTATAACGAAATGAACACTTGGCCTTCCTACATCTGTTGCGGCATCAGCAACACTATCCATGATTGTTAATCCAGTTATAATCATGGCAATTGCTAAAACCACTTTGCATAACTTATTAAAAGCTATTTTCAAATTACCTTTCATTGTTACTGCCCTCCCAGTCTATATACAAATCAAATAAATTTATGATTTTATAGATAATTATTCATATTAATTCTACACCTATTAAACCAATAAAACAATACTTCTTTTTTATTTTACTAAAATTTTAGTGCTTTTTAGCACATTAATCACTATTTATCTAAAATATTAGCCCGAATCACCCTTTTTTGTTTCATAAAAAAAAGAAATCCTTCATTAGATTTCCTTTTTAACACCTCATAAAACACTTAATTTCTCCACAAGCTATTTTATTTCCAGAATTTCCTGCTGGTTGACTATGAAAATCATCAGCATGTTCATGAATGACAACTGTTCTTCCAACCATATCTTCTGGTCTAAGTTTATCAATATAAATAATTGCCCATGCTGTTCCTTTTGTTGCAAAAAGTGGTGGTAAATCTCCCATATGATGTGGATGCTCACATTTCTGTGGATTGAAATGTCCTAAAGTCTTTTCATAAGAAACTTCTGTATCATTTATACATGAATCCCCTTCATGAACATGAAATGCAAAAACACCTCCTTGGCAATTCTTTGATTGTGGTAAATTTTTGATTTCATAAATCATAATACTTCCCTTTAAATAAGGATAAAAGCAAACAGTCCCTTCAATTCTATCCTTTCCACTAACCATGGCATAAGCACAAGGTTTTTCATTAATAATTTTCATTAAAATATCTGTTGTTATTTTTGTTGGTTTTATCTCCATTCTATCACCAACATATTATATGATTTCTTATTTAAAATATGATTTTTTCTTTATTTATATCTATACTATAAAGCAAATGTCCAATATTTCCATATCCAGCAAAACGTGATGAATCAAAAAAGTTTTCATCCAAATTAATCCAAGCCAATTGATTTTCATCGCCATAAACTTCAATATCCTCTTTGATCTGTCCTACCCAAACCTGTAAACACATATCCTCCAAATAATAAAATAAATCGTGAACATGTTTTAATTCTATATTTTGTTTATAAATATGTGTTTCTTCAAACAACTCTCTATATGCTGCTTCTTGATCAGTTTCATTTGATTCTATTTTTCCACCCACAAAATTATAAAGCCCTAAAAACGGCTCTTTTTCTCTTAAACACATTAAAACATGTTTATATTCTTTATCATATACTATAATTAAATTATACTTTTGCATATTGTTCCTCTTTTCTTACTTTCATATCATAACAAAATCTATTATAATAGTGAAGAATTGAGGTTATAGTTATGATGAAAAAATATACAACTTTATTATTTGATGTTGATGGTACATTACTTGATTTTTCTGATGCTCAAAAACAAGCACTAAAAAATACTTTTCAAAACTATCATCTTTCTTTAACTAAAGATATTGAAGAGAGGTATACTATTATTAATGATGAACTATGGAAACAATTTGAAAAAGGTATTATTGACAAAAAAACTGTTATTTATACACGTTTTGTTCAATTATTTAAAGAGTTTAACATTAAAGAAGATGGTATTGCTTTTGAAAGTGATTATCAAATAGAACTTGGAAAAGGCCATAAAAAATTACCTTTTGCTAGAGAAGTTTTAGAAACATTATCTCAAGACTATAACTTATATGTTGTAACTAATGGAGTTGCTCAAACTCAATATAGTCGTTTAAAAGAGAGCAAACTACATATTTATTTTCAAGATATTTTTATTTCTGAAAATATTGGTTATCAAAAACCGAGAAAAGAATACTTTGATTATTGCTTTCAAAAAATTCCTTTTTTTCAATTACATAAAACTTTAATAATTGGAGATTCTTTAAGTAGTGATATTCAAGGTGGAATCAATGCTGGTATTGATACTTGTTTTATTTGTTCTGACATAGCTAAAATAGATGATATAAAACCTACTTATACTATTCAGAATTTAAAGGATATATATAAAATTTTAAAATAAAGGAGAAGTATTTATGAATGATTATATTTTAGATTTTTTAAAAGATATTATGGCAATTGATAGTCCTTCTGGGTATACAAAAAAAGTCATTCAATATTGTGAAAAAGAAGCACAGAAACTAGGATTTGAAACTGAAATATCAAATAAAGGAAATTTACATATTTCTATTAAAGGTCAAGATAATTATTCTGTTGGTTTTGGTGCACATGTTGATACATTAGGATTAATGGTTAGAAGTATCAATAATGATGGAAGTCTTAACTTTACAAATATTGGTGGTCCAATTATTCCGACTTTAGATGGGGAATATTGTCGTATTATAACAAGAGATAATCAAATCTATACTGGTACTATTTTATCTTTATCGCCTTCTGCTCATGTCTATGATGATTCAAAGAAAAGAGAAAGAAGTTGTGAAGCAATGTATATTCGTATAGATGAAAATGTAAAAACAAAAGAAGATGTACTTCAGTTAGGTATTCAAAATGGAGATTATATTGCTATTGAAACAAAAACAACAATAACTCCTTCTGGATTTATTAAATCTCGTTTTCTTGATGATAAGATGAGTGTAGCAATTCTTTTTTGTGTTTTAAAGCATTTGTCTGATTTTCAAATAATTCCACAACATTCATTAACATTTATTATTTCAACTTTTGAAGAAGTTGGTCATGGAAGTAGTTATATTCCTCAAGATATTAATGAAATGATTGCTGTTGATATGGGATGTATTGGCAAAGATTTATCATGTAGTGAATATGATGTAAGTATTTGCGCTAAAGATAGTAGTGGTCCTTATGATTATGATATGACAACTCAACTTATAACTTTAGCAAAACAAAAACAATTCAATTTTGCTGTTGATATTTATCCTTATTATAGTAGTGATGTTTCAGCTGCTCTTAGAGGAGGTAATAATGTGAAAGGTGCTTTAATTGGTCCTGGTGTTCATGCTTCTCATGGCATGGAAAGAACTCATATTCAAGCAGTAGAAAATACTTTTAAACTTATTCTTGCATATATTGAAAATCAAAGGAGTTAAGGAAGATGTAGAGTCTTCCTTTTTTATTTCTTTTCTTCAATCTTTATCATTATTTTTGTAATATACTCATCTATATCTGAAATAACAAACTCATTTAATCCTATCTCATAAGCATAGCCTGTTAAATTGAAATTATTTTGATGAGCATAATCAATTATCTTTTGATACATGATAGGCAATTCATCCCAACTTCCTTTATGGAATCCACACAAATATTTTCCTTTTGGTCTTATAAAACTTTTTACATTTGAACGATGACTTAATGCAACAGTATAAAGTCCATCATATTTCTTAAATTGCTTATTTTTAACTTTATCTAAAGAAATATATACTCCAATCCCCACACGAATTTGTTCTATACTCCATGTATCCTTTATATATTTAAACAATTGTGTTAAATTATCATTTAAAAAATCATAAGGTAGCATATAAATTTCCTCTTCATCACATTCCATTATTCTGATTTCTTGATCTTGTAAACATTCACAGAAGCTGACTTGTTGTCTTTTATTATGTAACACCTTTTTAACATGTTCTAATTTTTTTATTTGTAAATCTATTTCTTCTTCTTTCATTTTGGCAATCTCAATAAATTTATTTGATGTTGGCTTTTTTAAATAATTTTTTATTTCTTCAATACTCATATTTAATTCTTTTAACATACATATATATTCAAAATCAATACTCTGTGAAATATCATAATACCTATATCCATTATCTCCTTTTTTATTTGGAGAAAATAACCCAATATCATCATAATAATGTAATGTTCTTTTATTAACTCCATGTATCTTAGCGAATTGTGATGTTGTTAAATACATAAAATCTTTTCTCATTTTTATTGTTCTCCTTATTGACTTTACAGTTACTGTATACTTTATGATGTATTATATCAAAAAAATAAGGAGAATGAAAATGCAATTAGTATTAAGAGAATATCAAAAACAAGATTTTAAACCACTAGAAAACATTATTAGAGAAACTTGGAACTATGATAAATTTTGTAGTCCAAAAACTGCTTCAAAATTAGCAAAAGTCTTTTTAAGCAGTTGTTTAACCAACTATACCTTTTCAAGAGTAGCTGTTCTTGATGAGAGAATTGTGGGTATTATATTAGTTAATAATAAAGCCAAACATAAATGCCCATTATCTTATAAATTAAAACAAATAAAGTCTATTGTATCATTATATGCTTGTAAAGAAGGAAGAAAAGCATCTAAAATTTTTGGAAGTGTTTATGGAATAGATCAACAATTACTCAATGAAAATCATAAATCTTATCCCGCTGAACTTGCATTATTTGCAGTTGATTCTTCATGTAGAGGAAAGGGAATTGGAAAGAGGTTATTTCAATCAGCCCTTGATTATATCCAACAAGAGGAGTTAAATGAATTTTATTTATTCACTGATACAAGTTGTAATTATGGATTTTATGAACATCAAGGAATGGTTCGTCGTTGTGAAAAGAAACATCATTTTCATATAAATGGTCAAATCGCTACAATGCAATTCTTTATCTATGATTATCAAATAGAAATATAGTATTACTAAAATAAAGGAATTTACCTCAACAATTTATAGTTTGTTAAGGTAAATTCTCTTTTTATATGTTTATAATTCTATCTGCATATTGTTTTAAATAATCATCATGAGTAACCACAACTATAGTTTTTCCTTCTTGTTGCATTTTCTTTAACAAATCACATACTATTTTCTTATTATAACTATCTAATGATCCTGTTGGTTCATCTGCTAAAATAAGTTCACATGGTTTTAACAATAACCTTGCAATAGCTACTCTTTGTTGTTCTCCTCCTGAACATTCACATACTTTTTTATCATTATATTCATTTAATCCTACTTTTTCTAATGCTTCATTTATAAGATGTTGTTTATCTTTTTTTCTTTTATCCATGATAATTTCTAAATTGTACTCTACGCTCTCATTATCAATTAAAGCAAAATTTTGAAATAGATAACCAATTTTATTTTTTAATAATTTCTCCGCTTTTTTAGAAAAGGGTTTAGGTAGATTATCATTAAATAATTGAACTTGTCCTTCATCATAAGTATCTAACAATCCTATAATATTTAAAAGTGTAGATTTCCCACACCCAGACTTTCCCATAATCAAACAAAATTCATTTTCTTGAATCTCTATATTAATATTATTTAACACAAGATGTGATCCATATAATTTATTTAAATGATTTATTTTTAAAATACTCATAAATGATAATCTCCTTTCAAAACAGTTCCAACATTTGTTGTTTCTATTCTTCTAATAACAACATACATGATTAATATTTCTATAATCATTGAAATACTATATAATTCTATGAGAGATATAATTGCTACATCTTTTATCAATATATTAATTATTAATGGAACAATATAAATCATTCCATTTAATATATATAGTTCTTGATAACGTTCTTGCCTTGACTTTCCAAATATATATTCTATTACCAATAATTTTTTAAATTCTTCAACAAACCAAAAGACAGATTGATACAACAAGCTTGTATATATACTCATATATAAAACAACTATACATCCATACTGCATAAAATCATCCTTTATACTATTTGTTTCATTATCCAAAAAATTTTGACATGACTTTAAATCTACTTTTTCATGAGTTAATTCATATATTTCTTTTGATAAAGTATCATTATATGGAATAAAGAAATTTTGCATATAACAGTTATCATTCTTTTGAGTAACCAAATAAATAACTGGATTCGTTAATGTATAGGGAGTTCTTAACCCATAATTAATATATGTCCCTGTATCTTTTATTTCTATTGTTTCTATTTGACCTTGTATTGAAGAACCATTAATAAGAACATTTTCTAATTGACTAGCCATATATTGACTTGGTACAAATAATTTGTCTTTTTTTAATTGATCTAATTCTATTTTTGTTCCATCTTTTCTGTATATATTTTGATTCATTGCTTTTAAATAATTAGCATTCACATAAATAACTGGAAAATCTAATGCTTGTTCCTTTAAATCTTCTTCATCCACATCTTCATACATTTCTTTCAATACATCTAAAGTATTATGATAATAAGTATCAAAATCACAATATATCCCATTTTTTTGTGAATATGTATTAAAAACATTTTCTGTACTATATGATTTATTTAAATTACCATCTATATAACATAGATTTGAAATTGTTTCATATTGATTATGTATATAAAAATACGAAACTCCTAAATGATAACATTGTTCAATGAGTTCCATCATTGGTGCTGTCATTAAAGAAAGAACAATAACCTTTAAAATCATAATATAAATAATATTCTTACTTGAAAAAGAGGAACTTTTTAAATTCTTTATTGAAATAAAAATTCTTAATAAAAAATATATAAACACTATAACAACTATGAATATACTAGCTAAACCTAATACAATAACAATCATTTCTTTTAATAAATCTAATTCATATATCATTCTTCCATATGTCCAAAAATTCACACTTAAAATAAATATCATAATAAACATTATAAAGTGAACAAATATTATAGGTATAACTTCTTTATATATAATTTTTTCATAAGAAATGCCATGTAATTTTTGGATTAATATTGTTTTTTTCTTTTTTGTAAAGTATATGAGTAAAAATGCTATATAAACAATTGCTGTATAAAAAATGAATAGAAAAATCTCTTTTAAGCTTTCTTGAGATATAAGTTCTAATTGGGCACCATGATAACTATCATACAAATTATCATATGTTATTTTATCATACAAATCATTTGTCTTTAAAAAGTTATTAAATTCCATTTCAAACTTATTGACATCTTTATCAAAGAAATAAAGTGCTATTTCTTTTTTCGTTGATAATTCTTTAATACTATCTCCTAAAGAAACAATTTTTGTATAACGATTATAATCGTTAAATATCTGATTATCTATTATTTTTATAATTTTTCTTGCTCTTTTATCACTAAGTTCTGTGGAATAATATCCTTGTTTTTTAATAGATTGAAAATCAATACCTGTTGCTCCTCTATTTCTCAAATCATCAATAATTTTATGGTTTTGAGTATATAATCCAAAGCAAGATATTTCTTGAACATCGTTATATTCTGAATAAACAAAAGTAAATGTATATTTATTTTTAGAAAACTCTATCAGTTTTTGAATAAAGTTTTCTACATTTTTTTCACTATTATCCTTTATTTGTATAAATAGGGGAATTGATTCTTTTCTTTCTATAAAAGCTATATGATCTTGATATTGATTATAATTAGCAAACAAACGTAAATTATAATCCTTAGAAACAAAGTATGATATTGTAATAGAAAGTATTATGATAATTATTAATAAATATTTTTTCATACATCATTCCCCCTATATTTACTATTTTCTATTTATCAAAAAATAGTTTCTTTCTTTTTACTCAATTAAATTAACTGTATATGTATGAATATGTGCATAACTACTAAATGTCATTCCAACATTCCAACTATGAGAATTATTTCTCTTTCCAGCGTAAACACCTGCACTATTTTTATATCTATTTGAATTATTTCCTGTATAATTAGCAACATAGTATCTTTCACTTGAATCAGAATAATATCCTATCATTTTAACATATACTCCAGAACAGTTTGCACTATAAGTTCCATGACCAGTTCCAACTTTATTTTGACATACAACAGATGCCGCTGAAATTGTACTAATACTTAAAATACCAATTAATGAAAAGGCTATAAAATATTTTTTAAATTTTCTGTACATAAATCTTTCCTCCTATAATTATAACATTAAATAACAACCTACTTTGATAAATTTTAATTTTTTATACTTTTTTAAGCATTTTGATTCTTTTTCTTGATAAATATGATTATAAGAATACACTTGTACTATTATCATAAATAAATCATAAGATAAAAGCTAACACTCTATTTTTGATATATTTCATCATTTAACCTCCCTCCTAATGTTAAAATATTAATATTTATAAAAATATAAATAATTATCTGAATATAATTAATATGAAATAAAAACATAATATTCATTATAATAATATAAATAGTTATATATAAAACTGAGTACCTTTTAAATATTTTTCTCTTTTTTAATGTACATTTCTTATTAATATTATCAATAGGACAATTGAATATCGTTACTAAAAATCCTAAGATTTCAATAAATATTAATTGATTTATATTTATATAAAAATATTGTATAAATAATAAATCACTCATAAATAATTACTTCTACAAAATGATGACTTACAAAACCTATAAATAGTAACAATATTGTGCCTATCATCGAGGAAATTAATAATTCAATTCCATAAATGTATATCTCTTTATCTTTTTTAAGCAAAGACATCGTTCTAAATAGTCAACTAATCTATTTGATAATATACATATCATAATAATTACTCCCCATACACTTTTTATTATAAGTTAAGCAATTCAAAAAACAATACATTTTCATTATTCGTTAGTTTAGATTTGATATTCGTATTTCACTTTCTAATTATATAAGTTATAATAAATAAAAGGATGTGATTTTTATGTTCCATTTTGCAATTATTGATGACAATCTTCATGATTTAAATCTTATAAATAATGCTTTAAAAGACCATTGTCATTATCATCACATTAAATATGATGTTGATTTATATAATAATCCTTGCGATTTCATATTAGGTAAACATTATGATGCCATCTTTTTAGACATAGTTATGCCTAATATAAACGGTATGCAATTAGCAACAAAAATAAATTCTACTTGTCCAACAAAGATAATATTTATTACCAACCATGATAACTATGTCAATATTGTTTTTAATGTTAGACCTTTCCATTTTATTAGAAAAAGTCAATTAAAAATAGAAATGATAAAAGTATTAACATTATTATTCAAACAATTAAATAAAGAAAGAATAAGATTAAAAACAAAAAGAGGAATAGAAAATGTAATTATTGATGATATCTATTATATAGAAAAAAAAGATACTCTGACTATCATCTATACTAGAGATCATCAATATGATATATGGGAAACAATATCTTCTTTATATGATAAACTTAAACCTTATCATATCGAAAAAATTAATCAATCAACATTAATTAATATGAAATATATTCAAAATATAAATAACAAAACGATTATCTTAAAAAACAATATAGATTTGAATTTATCAGTAAGAATGAAAACTTCATTTCTAAATAATTATGAGGAATATTTATTAAGAAATCTATAATATGAATTCATTTGATATTTTCATTAATTTTTTTGAATCGCTTTGTTATTGTTTATTTATATTTTATATATTTAAAAATATCATACATTACAAACAAAGAAATTAAACTATTGTTTACTTGCTTTATTATTTTTAAATATAATTTATAGTTCTTTATCTGATTTCATTTTTTACAGTAATATATTCAATCAATATATTATAACAATTTGTATATGTGTAAATTTATTATCCTTTTTCTTATGTCTTATCTTTCTTGAGAATAAAAAAGAACAAGACAAGAAACTAGATATGCAAAAAAATATGTTAGAACTTAAAAATCAAGAAAATTTATATAAAGAAAATCAAAAAAGTATTCAAGAACTAAATAAATGGAAACATGATATAAAACATATTTTAAATACAATTAGACACAATATAAATAATAACAATTTAAATGAAGCCAAACACATTATTGATAAATATAATAATATTTTAGATACTAATCTATTAAATTTTCAAAGTGGAAATGAATTGTTAGATTATATTATTGCATCTAAGATACACCAAATTAAAAATTTGGACATTCATTTAGTTATTATTAATAATATTAATGAAATTCCTATTAGTCATACTCATTTTAGTATTATTATTGGTAACTTATTGGAGAATGCTATTGAAAATTGTGGAGAAAACAAGGAAATCATCATTGATATTGGAAATATGAGTACATATTTCTATATCAAAATGATTAACTCAATTGATACTTCTATATTAGATAATAATCCTCATCTTTTAACCACAAAACATGATAAAAAGATTCATGGAATTGGTTTAAATAATATTTATTTTATATTAAATAAATATTCTGGAAAAATATCTTTTAATGATCAAGATAATCATTTTATAGTAAGAATACTTATCCCCACTTAAAAACTCTTGCTGTTTATACAGTAAGAGTTTTTCTTTTTTAAAATTTAAAGTGCACCTATAAATGCTAACATAAGAATGTACAGAAATGATCATTTAAAAATGTACAAAGTG